>JBGTKE010000179.1:0-2896 GCA_041744775.1 Hyphomonas sp.
CGTCCTGCCGCGCCCGGTCGATGATTTCATCGCCGAACGCGCCGAATATACCGCCGGCCGCGCGCTTGATGCCGCCGCACTGGAGACCCTCAAGGCCGACTTCATCAAGCTTGTGGACGCGAGCCCGGATGGATCGCACCACGAACTGCTGACGCCGGACGGGCGTCCGCTGCTGATCCACTTCGAGCGCACGCTCCCGGTTGATCCGATGAAGGCCAGCATCCATGCCATCGGCTATGCTCCGTCGGCGGACGGATACGTGACGCGGTCTTACCTGCTTCCGGTCGATGTCACCGTGCGGGTCATGTGCCGGGATGTCGCCTATGCCTTCCCGGGCCAGGAACGCGGGCGCTTCGCAGCCTGCGAAGGCGCCGGCGGCACCTGGACGATGGCGCGCGCCTCGACGACGGTGGGCACGCCGATCTAGCCGGCCCTGGCGGATCGTTTCACGCCGCTTTGCCGCGCCGCACGCTCCAGCACATGGTGTTCGACCAGCCGGAAATTGCGCTTGTGCGATCTGAAGAAGAAGTCGAACGCATCGCCGAGGACCGGAATTGACCCAAGCCCGGCATCGGTCACGAGATTCAGGACGATCCGCGTGTGGACATGCCAGGGCAGCCGGAGGCGCATCGAGGTGAACAGCGCCGCCGATCCGACCACCAGCGTCACCGCGTCGCCAGCGACGGGAATGAGGCCGACGAGCGCATCCATGCCGAACCGCACACCCATCACTTCAAACCGGGAATCGAGCAGCCTTGCCAATGACCGCAACGACTTCAGTTCTTCCTCAACCGTGCGGCCGCCTTCGAGGCGGACCTGCAGCAGGGCTTCATCCGGTGTCGCCGTCTTCAGTCCCACATTCAGGCTCCTTGTTCGCGCCGCATGATTGCACATTTCGCCAAAGCCTGCGACAGGACGGCGCCATGACGACCGGACCCGTTTACAAGCTGCTGACCGAGGCCGATTGGGCCGCTGCCGAAGCCTCGGGCACAACCGCCACGGCGCTCGATATGGCCGATGGATACATGCATCTGTCTACTAGCGCGCAAGTGCGCGAAACGGCCCGGCGGTATTATTCGGGGCAGGCCCGCGTGCGGCTCCTTCGTTTCGATCCCGCGACACTCGGCGATGTGCGCTGGGAGAAAAGCCGGGGCGGGGATCTTTTCCCGCATCTCTATGGCGCGCTGGAGATCGCCAAGGCCGACAGCAGCTGGTGGCTGAGGCCGGGGCCGGACGGTGTGCCTGTGTTCCCGGAGGAGGTGTGATGCTGGCTGAGATTGGCGCAAAGGCGATCCGCCTGCTGCCACCGGAAGCGGCGCACGCGGCAACGCTCCGTCTGCTGACGAAGGGTATCGGCGTGCCCGCGCGCGCGCCGGAGTTTCCGGCGGGGCTGGCCGTCACGCTGCCGAAATCGGGATTGAAGCTTGCCTCACCGGTGGGCCTTGCGGCCGGGTTTGACAAGAATTGCGACGTGCCGGAGGCGATGGCGCGGTTCGGGTTTGGCTTCATCGAATGCGGCACGGTCACCCCGAAGCCGCAGCCGGGCAATCCCAAGCCGCGCCTGTTCCGGCTCGAAGAAGACCGCGCAGTGATCAACCGGATGGGCTTCAACAATTGCGGGCTCGACTATTTCGTGCGTCGGCTGTCGAAGTATTCCAGCAGCGTGCCCATCGGCGCGAATGTCGGCGCCAATAAGGATAGCGAGGACCGCGCGCAGGATTACGTCACCGGCATCGAGGCGGTCGCGCCGTATGCGGCCTATATCACGATCAACATCTCCTCGCCAAACACGCCCGGCCTGCGCGGCCTGCAGGACAAGGCGTCGCTGACGGCGCTACTGGCGCGCTGCGGCGCGGCGGACCGCAAGGCGAAGCCCGTCTTCCTGAAAGTCGCGCCGGATCTCGACGCCGAAGCCATCGCCGACATCTGCGGCGTGGTGCGCGGGGAAGGGGCATGGCTCTCGGGCCTGATTATCTCCAACACAACGCTGGCGCGCCCGTCTTCCCTTAAGGGCGCGCACAAGGGCGAAGCGGGCGGCCTCTCCGGCGCGCCGCTCTTTCATCCGTCCACGGCAATCCTCACGCACTTCGCCCGCGCCCTGAAAGGCGAATTCGATCTCATCGGCGCCGGCGGCATTGCCTCGGGCGCGGACGCCCGGCGCAAACTGCAAGCCGGCGCGCATGCCGTGCAGCTCTACTCGATGCTCGTCTATGAAGGCCCCGGCCTCGCCGCGCGGATCAACCGGGAACTGGCGGAGACATCCGCCTGAGCAGGCCAGGAACGAAGGCGCCCAGTGCGGCGGCGCGGAAAACATACATCAACAGAAAAGCCAGCCACACACCGGTATTGCCGTAAGCCGGACGGAGGAGCAGGTCCGCCGAAATGTACAGTATAGCGACAATCACCCCGGCATTGCGCAGCGCGCGGCCTTGCGTCGTGCCGATGAACAGCCCGTCGAGTTGCCAGGCAGCGACGCCTAGGAGCGGAACGAGGGCGCAGAACGGGAGAAAGGCGCGCGCAGCGTCGCGCGCTTCCGTGTCGCGGATGAAGGCGTCGATGGCGTAGCCGCCGCCGACAAGGTAGGCGAGTGAAAAGAGGGCGCCGAACAGGAGCGCGAATTCAGTCGTAAGGCGCATGGCGCGGACAAGCGCGGCGCGGCTCCGAGCACCCCAGGCTTCGCCGGCTTCCTTTTCGGCGACGAAGGCAAAACCGTCGAGCACGAAGGCGGCGACGGTGATGAACTGCATCAGCACGGCGTTGCCGGCGGTCGCGGCGGTGGAAATCAGGGTGCCGGAGCGCACGAACCAGCTGAAGGCGAGCAGCAAGGCCAGTGTACGGATCATGATGTCGCGGTTGGCGACAAACAGGGCGGCGAGGCGCGCCCGGTTGAACAGGT
>JBGTKE010000180.1:0-3007 GCA_041744775.1 Hyphomonas sp.
ATGCCCTCGGAGTCGAGCCCGTCCAGCGTATAAGCGTCCGTATGGCAGATGCCGGTCGCCATGATCTCGACCAGCACTTCGCCGGCCTTTGGCCCTTCCAGATCGAGCTCGACGATCTCGAGCGGTTTCTTCGCCTCGAAGGCAACGGCGGCGCGGGTTTTCATGCGGGCGACTCCTCGTTTGGCGCCTTACCTAAAGAGATGCGCGCCCGGAATCCACCTCAGGCGACGGCCGTGGCTTCCAGTTCGATCAGGATGTCCGGATGGTACAGCCGGGCAACGCCGAGCAGGGTGCAACAGGTCACCGCGCCATCGGCCTTGAAATTCCCCGTCAGGTCTTCGGAGGCCTCCATGAAGGCATCGATATCCGTCGTGTAGATGTTGAGTCGAACGATGTTCGCGGGCGTCATGCCCGCCTCGCCGAGCGCATCTTTCAGGTTTGACCAGGCCTCCCGGTATTGCGCCGCAATGTCGCCCGGATGCATCGGCGCGCCGTCTGCCGCTGAGGCGGTCTGGCCGGACAGATAGAGGGTGCGCGTGGCGCCGGTAACTTCAATGCCATGATTGAGGTTGAAATGCTGCAGCCAGGGCGTCGGATTGATGGTGCGTGTTTTCATTGTGTCTTGTCCCTCCAATTGCAACGACGCTATCAGCCCCAGCGCCCCCGCGCAAACGTAGCCCTTGACGATAGTTCGACTTCAAACTATATAGTTTGATATCGAACCAAAAGGAGATTGAGCGATGACCTCTCGGCGCGGCCTGTTGAAACTTATCGGGGGAGGGGTTGTCCTCGCCGCTGCAGGCGCTGGCGGATTTGTCGCCCTGAACCAGCCCAGCCGCGCTGCCCGCGAAGCCTGGCGCGCGGCGGGGCAGGAAACCGAGTTCCGCCGCCGCTTCCTCTCCTACGCGCTCCTCGCGCCGAACCCGCACAACCGCCAGCCCTGGCTCGTCCGGCTGGAAGGCGATGACGCCCTTACGCTGTATGTCGATCTCGAACGCCGACTTCCGGCAACCGATCCATTTGACCGTCAGATCGTGATCGGCTGCGGCGCCTTCCTCGAACTACTCGTTCTCGCTGCAGCTCAGGAAAGTTATGGCGCCGAAGTTCAAACCTTCCCTGAGGGGGAAGATATGGCGACGCTCGACGCCCGTCCTATCGCCCGCGTACTGTTTACGCCCGCACGCGGCCAGCCCGATCCTTTGTTTGCACACGTCCTTGCGCGCCGTTCGAACAAGGAAACTTACAAGCCGATGGATGTCCCGGAAGACGCTCTCCGCAGTCTGATCGAGGAAGGCGCGCGCTTTGGTCAGGCGTCCAGAGGCACGGGTAATACGCCGCTCGCTGCGCAGCTGCGCGACCTCACCTGGCGCGCTCACCAATTGGAAGTGCTGACGCCGTATACCAACCAGGAAAGTGTGGACCTGATGCGAATCGGCGCCTCAGAAGTAAAAGCCAATCCAGACGGCATCGAACTGGAGGGCCCCATGATCGGGCTTGGCAAAGCGATCGGGATGATCTCACGCAAGTCGCTGGCTGAACCGTCCTCGGAAGGTTTTCGACAGGGTCTCGCAATTTATGAGGCGATGGCGATGTCGGCGCGCGGCTTTGTCTGGATTGCGAACGACAACCGGCAGCGTACGGATCAGATTGACGCCGGGCGCGCCTATGTCCGCATGAACCTCAGGGCGACCGCGCTCGGCCTCGGCCTGCATCCGTGGAGCCAGTCGCTTCAGGAATACCCCGAGATGGCGCCGCTCTACGCGGAAGTGCATGGCTTGATCGGCGGCGGGAAACGGTTGCAGATGTTGGCGCGTACCGGATTCGGACCGGATGTCGGCCCAACCCCCCGGCGCGGCCTAGATGCCCATATGATGAGATGATCCTGCATGCCTAACAAAACAGCGCGGCCCGCCCAGCCTGCCGAGACCGGCGCACTGTATTTCCGGCTCTTCAATGAAATAGGCATAATTGCGCAGCTATCCGGCAACCGTTTCCAGCGCGTCTTGCCGCAGGGCCTCACAGTGGCTCAATTCAGCCTGCTCAATCATGGCGTCCGCCTCGGGGATGGATGGACGCCGGCGCGCCTGGCCGCAGCCTTCCAGGTCACCAAAGGCACGATGACCAACACGCTGCAGAAACTGGAGGCGAAAGGCTTCATCCGCCTCGAACCCGATCCCGGCGATGCGCGCTCAAAACGGGTATTTCTGACGGCATCAGGACGCTCTGCCCGTGAAGCTGCCCTGAAAGCGCTTGTCCCGGAACTTGCCGGTCTTCCGGGGAGTTTTCCGCCGGCCCTCGCCGCCGAAATTCTCCCCGCGCTCGAGCGCTTGCGGATCTGGCTCGACACGAACCGCTGAACCCGTCCTAAGCCTCAACAACCGCCGAGCAGGCTTCCACGCGAACCCTCTGGGCCGCCGTGCCGAATGTCTCGAATAGGTACGCGTCGGTGCCCGTAAGCCAGGCCTGACCGTTCAGTGCCGACAGCTCGCCGAACAGCGCCGTTCGGCGATCCGGGTCAAGGTGCGCTGCCGCCTCGTCCAGAAGCAGCAGCGGGGAAGGGCCTTCTCCGTTCACGGACAATGCCCCCGCAGAAGCCAGCACGAGCCCGATCAGCAGCGCCTTCTGCTGGCCGGTGGAGGCCTCGCCCGCCGGCGCGCCGGAGGGCCGGTGGATCACGCCGAGGTCTGAGCGGTGCGGACCACTGAGTGTGCGTCCCGCGCCGATGTCGCGCCGCCGTCCGGTGAGATACGCGTCCACCAGCAAGTCAAAGATCGCGCGGAAATCCTCGCCTTTCAACGCGGCCGCTTCTGCTTCGCCCTCAAGCGACAGGTCCGCCTTCGGAAAATGCCCCTCGTGCCGCGTGTCAATTGCCGCCTGCAATTCCGCCAGAACCAGCGCGCGGTTGACGGCAATCTCGGCGCCGGCCTCGGCGAGGCGCGCCTCGATCGCATCCGCCCAGGCCGGGTCCACATGCCCGCGCTCCAGCAGCGCATTGCGCTCGGCCAGC
>JBGTKE010000181.1:0-1618 GCA_041744775.1 Hyphomonas sp.
GCGCTGAAGGCCGACATCGTCGGCGCCAGTGTCGATCTCGCCTCGCTGACCTCGGCAGTCAGCCGGGACAAACAGGGCCGGGCGACGAAGATCGTCACCGATCCGTTCTCGCTCACCGTCGCCGCGCGGGACAATCCGGACGGCGAACAGTTCGCGGGCGCATTGGCGACCATGGGCTACGAGAAGCTGACCTTCTCCGGCGCGGGCGAGTCGCTGTATGATCCGGACGCGGACATTGTGACGCTCGCCAAGGGCAAGAACTACTGGAAGCTGAACGACGGCTTCAAGCTCGACTTCTCGGCCAAGTATGCCGGCACCAAGGCGCTCGCCGCGGCGCAGGCGGCCTCGCTCGACGAGAACGCCGATCCGGAAGCCATGATAACCTCCGTGATGGAGAACGTCGTGGTTCACCAGCTGGAATTCGCGCTCGACGATGATGGTATCGTCGACCGGGCGCTGAATGCCTATGCAGCCCAGTCGGGCGAAGATCCGGCCGCCGTGCGCGGCCAGATCTCCGGCATGTTCGCCATGGCCCCGATGTTCGCCGCCAGCACCGGCATCGACACGGCGGTGGTGTCCGAACTCGCCACGGCTTTGTCCAGCTTCGTGACGGCGCCGAAGACCCTGACCATCAGCCTCGCGCCGCCCACACCGGTCAAGGCGCAGGCCTTTGTCGATGCCGCGTCGGATCCGTCGAAAAAGCTGACCAAGGCCGCGCTCGGCTTCTCGGCCAGCAACAAGTAGGGCCGCGCGCGGTCCACTTATCGGGGGCGCGGCGGCTACGGCTTCCGCGCCCTTTTCTTTGAGACCCGCAACGCGCATAGGCTTTCCTCCATGAAACTCGCCTTTTTCGGAGATGTCGTCGGAAAACCCGGCCGCAGCGCGGTGCAGTCGCACCTGCCCGGCCTGAGGGCGCGCCTTCGGCTGGATTTCGTCGTGGTCAACGGCGAGAACGCCGCCGGCGGCTTCGGCCTGACCAGTCAGATCGCCGAGGAATTCTTTGCCGCCGGGGCCGACTGCCTGACCCTCGGCGACCATGCCTGGGACCAGCGTGAGGCGCTGACCTATATCGAGCGCGAGCCGCGCCTGCTGCGCCCGCTGAATTATCCCGCCGCCGCCCGCGCGCCGGGGAAGGGGGCGGAACTGTTCACCTTGGCCGACGGGCGCCGCGTCGGCGTGATCCAGCTGCAGGGCAATGTCTTCATGCGCCAGTCGCTCGCGTGCCCCTTCGCAGCCGCCGATACCGCGCTCGACCAGATGCCGCTGGGCACGGTGGCGGACGCGATCATCGTCGATATCCATTGCGAGGCGACGTCCGAGAAAATGGCGATGGGCCACCATTGCGACGGCCGCGCCAGCCTCGTCGTCGGCAGCCATACGCATGTGCCGACCGCCGACGCGATGATCCTCGCCGGCGGCACCGCCTACCAGACCGATGCCGGCATGTGCGGCGATTATGACTCGGTGATCGGCATGCAGAAGGAAGGCTCGCTCTACCGCTTCCAGTCGCAGCTGCCGGGCGAGCGCTACCAGCCGGCGGTGGGCGAGGGCACGCTCTGCGGCACCTATATCGAGACCGACGACCGCACCGGCCTCGCCGTGCGTATCGAGCCGATCC
>JBGTKE010000182.1:0-2880 GCA_041744775.1 Hyphomonas sp.
CTGGTCCATCCGGCGCGGATCGAGATGCGCCTGCAATTCGGACACCAGCAGCCGGCGGCAGTCGTCGATATAGGCGGCGTTGCTCAGCGCCGCGCTGCAGCCGTCGGACTGCGCCTCGGCCGCAAACGCCAGGGCGCAGGCCGCGAAGCACACGAAAGCAGCGCGCCAGAGAGAGGGTGTCATCCTTTCTCCTTTCCACGTTTGATCGACAGGACGCCGGTCCGGCTGACTTCGACCAGGCCCAGCGGGCGCATCAGGTCGACGAACTGGGTCAGCTTGTCGGAAGCCCCTGTGACCTCGAAAATGAAACTTTCGTTGGTGGTGTCTATCACATGCGCGCGGAAAATCTCAGCGATCCGGAGCGCCTCGACGCGTTTTTCGCCACTGCCTGCCACTTTCACGAGCGCCAGCTCGCGCTCGATGCCGGTTTTCGAGTTGGTGATGTCAATCACATCGGCGACCGGCACGATGCGCAGCAGTTGCGCCTCGATCTGCTCGAGAATGTGCGGGGTGCCTTGCGTGACAATGGTGATGCGCGAGCGGTGCTGACTGGTATCCACTTCGGCAACTGTCAGCGAGTCGATGTTGTATCCGCGTCCGGAGAACAAGCCGACGACGCGGGCGAGGACGCCCGGCTCGTTGTCGACCAGAACGGCGAGCGTGCGCCGCTCGATCGCCTCGTCGGCATGTGCGAGGAAATAGGCCGATTTCGGCCCGTTGCCTTTGGCAGATGTCGAACCGTCGCTCATTGGGGTCCCTGGGTTTCGGTGAGAGCGGCGCCGAACTTGTAGCCCGGCCGGCGGCTCTCGAGCCTCGTTCTCAGCGCCTCCGACGTGCGGATCGCCTCGCGGCGGTCGTCGCCTTCCTGGTCATCATAACGCCCGACGATCTGGTCCATCCGGCGCGGATCGAGATGCGCCTGCAATTCGGACACCAGCAGCCGGCGGCAGTCGTCGATATAGGCGGCGCTGTCATCGGCGCTCGGTCCGCCTTCGCGGGCCATCGCTTCCAGCTCGTGATAGGTCCACATCACCGCGTCGAGGATCGGCGGGCGGTGGCCGCGATAGGCGCCTTCCTTCTCGGCGCCTTTCTTCTCCGGATTGAGGTTGGGGAAGAACATCCGGCCCCGGTCGACCAGCGTCGATATCGCCACCATGAGGTTCGCCTTGTTGGCCAGGAAGCCACCATCATTGGCCTGCATGTGGCGAGTGCGGGCAAACATGGCGCTGCGCACCAGTATTTCGATCGCAGCATTGCCCCAGTCTAGGCTGGCCGCGTCGATGCTCTGGCGCAGGCGCTCGGTCTGCAGCTTGCGCTGGCGTTTGGTCTCACCGCGCGCGATCAGGGCGCTCACGACGGCCACAAGGGCGGACACGACGGCGATCACGACGTCGCCGTACCCCTGTCCGAATGAGAATAATTGCGTCAAATCCATCACCGTCCCCGCGTCAACCGGCGTTCCGCCGTGTCCTATCAGACGAGCTTGCGCCCGGCCTCGCCCACTTCGTTACCCGTTATCTCGCCGAGAATCATCTGGTTGTGCGCAGAACCCGACGGGATCATCGGCAGGCAGTTTTCCGCCCGCTCGACCCGGCAATCGAACAGGACCGGGCCCGGATAGTCAATCATTTCAAGGATCTTTGCATCGAGATCTGCCGGCTTGTCACAGCGGATCCCATGCCCCCCGAGCGCCTTGGCCAGCATCACGAAGTCCGGCAGGCTTTCTGAATAGGAGTGCGAATAGCGCTCGCCGTGCAGAAGTTCCTGCCACTGGCGCACCATCCCCATCCATTCATTGTTGAGGATGAACACCTTCACCGGCAGCTTGTGCTGAACCGCTGTCGACAGCTCCTGCATCATCATCTGGATCGAGGCTTCGCCGGCGATGTCGATGACGAGGGCATCGGGGTGCGCCGATTGAACGCCTACGGCCGCCGGCAAGCCGTACCCCATCGTGCCGAGGCCGCCGGAGGTCATCCAGCGGTTCGGTTCCTCGAAATGGTAGAACTGGGCCGCCCACATCTGGTGCTGGCCGACTTCGGTCGTGATGAACGTGTTGCGGTCCTTGGTCAGCGCATACAGCCGCTCGACCGCGTATTGCGGTTTGATCACCTCGCTCGAGTTCTGGTACGTGAAGCAGCGCCGCGCCCGCCAGGTGTCGATCTGGTCGCGCCAGGGCGTGAGGTCCGGCATCTTGCGCTTCAGCGCCTTGATCTCGGTGATCAGCGCGTCCAGCGCCTCGGCGCAATCAGCGACCACGGGCACGTCGACGCGCACGATCTTGTTGATCGAGGAGGGATCGATGTCGATGTGGATCTTCCGGGATTTCGGCGAGAAGGCATCGATGCGTCCCGTCACCCGGTCGTCGAAGCGCGCGCCGACGCAGATCATAAGGTCGCAGTCATGCATCGCGTTGTTGGCCTCGAAACTGCCGTGCATGCCAAGCATGCCCAGCCAGTCCGGATGTGAGGCGGGGAAGGCTCCAAGGCCCATCAGGGTCGAGGTGACCGGAAAGCCGGTCAGTTCCTGCAGCTCGCGCAGCTTGGCGGACGCGCGCGGCCCTGAATTGACCACACCGCCGCCGGTATAGAAGATCGGCCGCCAGGCTTTGGTCATCAGCTCGGCTGCCGCCTTGATTGCATCGGCCTTGGGCGCGCGCTGGGGCACATAGGTCGGCTTGATGATGCCCTCCTTGCCGACATACGGCCCGGTGGCGAACTGGATGTCTTTCGGAATGTCGATCACAACCGGGCCCGGCCGGCCGGTCGTCGCGACATAGAACGCCTCATGCATGACATGCGCGAGCTGGTTCACGTCGGTCACGAGGTAATTGTGCTTCGCGCAGGTGCGCGTGATGCCGGTCGTGTCGCATTCCTGGAA
>JBGTKE010000183.1:0-2258 GCA_041744775.1 Hyphomonas sp.
CGATCAGCCTCGCCGAACCGGACGCGATGGCGGAAGCGGCGAAGGCTGCGCCGGGCAAACTCCTCAAGCTGAAACTCGGCGGCGAGGACGACCTCGCCCGCATCAAGGCCGTGCACCTCGCGCGCCCGGATGCGCGCCTGATCGTGGACGCAAATGAAGGCCTCGCGCCGGACGCCTACGCGGCCATCGTAATGTCTGCCGCCAAGCTTGGCGTCGTGCTGATCGAACAGCCCTTTCCCGCCGGCAAGGACAACGCGCTGCTGAGGCGCCCCGGCCCGGTTGCGGTGTGTGCGGACGAAAGCGCGCATACCAGCGCCGACATCCAGACCCTCGCGCGCAGCTACGATGCCGTGAACGTGAAACTCGACAAGGCAGGCGGGTTCACGGAAGCGCTCGCGATGGTGCGCGCCGCGCGCCAGTCCGGGATGGGCGTGATGGTGGGTTGCATGGTGGCGAGTTCGCTGTCGATGGCGCCAGCGGTTTTGCTCGCGGGACTTGCAGACGCGGCGGACGTCGACGGTCCGCTCTGGCTGGAGGAGGACATTGCGGACGGGATGGTGTTCAATGGTGGAATTGTTTCGCCGCCGCGTGCAGCGCTCTGGGGCTGAGTCAGACGAAGTACCAGGTGCCTACCTAACCGCAGGTACCTGCGAAGGCAGGTACCCAGCGGACGGAGGAAGCCTTCTTCTGAATCTGGACCCCTGCCTGCGCCGGGGGTCTGCGGAGGGAGTGGGTTCAAATACAAATGCGGTTCACCGCACCGCCGCCTCATACGCTTCGCTTGCCTCGAGCCAGGCCGCTTCCGCCGCGTCCTTCTCTGCGACGAACTTCGCACGCTCTTTCAGGCGCTGGCGCACCTCGTGAGGTTGAATGTCCGGTCGGGCGACTTCCACGTCGAGCGCCGCGATCTTCGCGGTCAGGCGCTCCATCGTTTTCTCCGCCTCCTGAGCTTTTTTCTTCAGCGGCGCTGCGGCCTCGCGGGCCGCTGACGCCTTGCGGCGCGCATCCGCCTTGTCGCCGGTCTCGTCCGAAGCCGCTGCCTTCGCAGGCGAGGTCTTCTCGCGGTCTGTGCTCAGCACCAGTGTGCGGTAGTCGTTGAGGTCGCCGTCATAGGACGAGACCTTCCCGTCCTTCACCAGCCAGAGCGCGTCGGCGGTGGCTTCGGCGAGATAGACATCGTGGGTGATCAGCAGGACGGCGCCCGCAAAGTCGTTGATCGCGTAGATCAGCGCCTCGCGGCTGTCGATATCAAGGTGCGAGGTCGGCTCGTCAAGGATCAGGATGTGCGGCTTTTCCAGCGCGATGAGGCCAAGGATCAGGCGCACCTTCTCGCCGCCCGACAACGCCTCGACCTTGGTCTCGACTTTCTCGTGGCTGAAGCCCATCTGCGCCGCCACCGCGCGCTGCTTGGCCGGCGGCGTGCCTTGCGGCAAGGCGCGCATCACATGCTCCAGCAGCGTGTCACCGGCCGTCAGTTCGTCCAGCTGGTCCTGCGAGAAATACCCGATACGGACGGCTTTGGGCATCAGCCGCTTGCCGGCCATCAGTGGCAGGCGTTCGGCGATGGACTTCACCAGCGTCGTCTTGCCCTGCCCGTTTGTGCCGACAATTGCGATCCGGTCGTCCGGGTCCAGACGAATGTCGACATTGTGCAAGATACGCGCATTGGCGCCGTAGCCGAGTTCGGCGCCCTTGATCTCCAGCAGCGGCGGCGAGAGTTTCGACTCCGGCGCCGGAAACAGGAACGGTGTCGTGCGCTCCGCAATCGGAATCGATACATTCTGCATCTTCTCGAGCATTTTCACGCGGCTTTGCGCCTGGCGTGCTTTCGACGCCTTGGCGCGGAACCGGTCCACGAAGGACTGAAGGTGCGCGCGCTCGGCGGCCTGCTTGGTGCGCTGGCTTTCCAGCTGCGCGAGTTTTGCGGCGCGCAGGCGCAGCCAGTCATCATACCCGCCAGGCGTGATCGAGAGCTTGCGGTGTTCCAGCGCCAGCGTGTGCGTGACGCTGCGGTTCAGTAGTTCGCGGTCGTGGCTGACGATCAGCACCGTGTGCGGATATTTTCGCAGGTAGCCTTCCAGCCAGGCCGCACCTTCAAGGTCGAGATAGTTGGACGGCTCGTCGAGCAGCAACAGGTCCGGCTGGGCGAACAGCGCGCCGGCAATCGCGGCGCGCATCCGCCAGCCGCCGGAAAACTCCCGCGTCGCGCGCGAGAGGTCGGCATGCTTGAAGCCGAGGCCCATCAGGACTTCTGCGGC
>JBGTKE010000184.1:0-2807 GCA_041744775.1 Hyphomonas sp.
GGCTCGCGGAAGATCGCGCCCCGCGCCGCGTCGGCGGCGGGCGGGGTGGAGTCTTCGTGGTCTTCGGGGTTGGCGCCGACATTGCCGATGTGCGGGAAGGTGAACAGCACCAGTTGCTGGGCATAGGAAGGATCGGTCAGAATCTCCTGATAGCCGGTCATCGCCGTGTTGAAGCAGAGTTCGCCGGTCCGGGTCCCCACCGCGCCCTCGCCATGCCCAGCGAACACGGTTCCATCTGCGAGGGCAAGGCCCCCTGTGGCTGAGTCCATATCTTGATTCTTGCTCACAGACCGACTACCTCACCGCGCTGGACTGGCTTGACTCGTCATTAACCAGTCTGGGTAAAACTTGGCCGCTTATTGAGGCTGAGTCTCTGTACCGTCAAGCAAAGTGCTCAAGGTACAGGCGTAGAAAGGCAGTGAACGGCATGGGCCGCGAAGATGTGTCCGCGTGTATGGGCCTGAGAGCCCGGATTCTGCAGGCGCTCAAGGATGAATCGGACTCCATCGGCGACGACACCAAGCGGGCAACCCTGCGTCTCATCGAATGCGCGATCCGTGACCGGGATGTGTGTGCGCGTGGCCGCGGCCAGGGCGCCGGCTGCCCGGACGAAGACGTACGCCGCGTGCTCGACACCCTCGTCCACCAGCGCGAAGCCTCGGCCCGGGAGCATGATGACGAAGGCCGTATCGAGGATGCGATCCGCGAACGCGAGGAAATCGCCATCATCCAGCAATTCCTGCCGAAGTCTCTCTCCGGCAAAGCGCTCGACATTGCCGTCAAGCAGATCGTCGATGATCTCGGCGCCTCCAAACTGACCGACCTCGGCCGCTGCGTGACGGCGCTCAAGGACCGCTATCCGGGCCTGATCGACGCTTCCTGTGCCGGCAAGGCCGTCCGCACGGCGCTCAGCAAATCGAGCTGACAAACGGTAGATCTGGTCCTGCTGCGTCCGGTGACAACCGGGCTGCGCCCTGCCTTGTTTTCGCCGCGAGTCTGAAAACTCCGTAAGAACCGGAACGGTTCGCCGCGCGCTTCGTTGACTGTGTTCCTACGACTGAAAGGACACTCCAATGAATTCCCTACTTGCTTCTGCTAGTGCGCTCGCTCTCCTGGTGTCGGCGTCTGCCTGTGACTCGGCCGATAGGACCGACACTGCTGGCTATGACACCCCTGAAGTGATCGCCGAAGCTCCCTCCACGATCGACGCCGCGACACCCACCGCGGGCGTCCGGGAAATCTACATGCTCGCCTCCGGCGAATATGAAGCGTCGGACCTGATCGGCGCGCCGGTTCACAACACGGCCGGCGAAGAAATTGCGACAATTTCCGACATCTGGCTCGGCGAGAACGGCAACGCGCCGATGCTGGTCGTGCGTGATGGCGGCGTTGCCGGCGTTGGCGGCGACTTGCGCACGTTGGCCTTCAATGCAGCCACCATCACGCCGGACCCCGATGGTGTCGGCGACGAACCGGATGTGATCGTCCAGTATACGGGTGATACCCTCTCGACCCTGCCTTCTTTTGAGCAGGCGTCCATGAACGACTACCGGCTTGCCTCTGAAATGATTGGCACGAATGTCGGTCTGACGTTCAGCGGTGAAACCGGCCGGATCAACGACCTGATCATGTCGAATACCGGTGAAGCCCGCTATGCCGTGGTCTCGGCGGACCTGGCCGGCACGGACCAGTTCCTGGTTGATCCCGATTCCATCTCGGTCGCTCAAGGCGACACAGATGGCGAGTTGGTGCTCGACCTGTCGGCCGACGCGTTCGCGAGGGCGCGTGAATACCCCCGAGATTGACATTTGCCCCTCCCGGCATGAGGGCCCTGCCGTAAGGCGGGGCCCTTTCTTTTTGGCCGCAGTGATTTGCTGCGTTTCCCCGCCGGTCTGAAAGCGATAGACTGGCCGCGGTGTCACAGACAGTCCGCATCCCTGACGGCTTCGTGGAGGAGCTGAAAGCCCGCATCCGCCCATCGGATGTGATCGGCCGGAAGGTGAAGCTGACGAAGAAGGGCAAGGAATGGGTGGGCCTGTCACCCTTCACCAACGAGAAGACCCCGAGCTTCTATGTCAACGACCAGAAGCGGATGTTCAAATGCTTCTCGTCCGGTACCGGGGGCGACGTAATCGCCTTTGTCATGGAGACCGAGCGGCTGTCCTTCATGGAAGCGGTCGAGAAACTTGCCGAAGAAGCCGGCATGCAATTGCCGAAAGCCAGCCCGGAGGCGGTCGAGGAGTATGACTACCGCAAGCGCCTCGTCGCCGCCTGCGAAGCCGCCGCCAACTGGTTCGAGGACCGGCTGCATTCCATCGAAGGCGCCGCCGCCCGCACCTATCTCGAAGGCCGCGGCCTTGATCCCGCCGCCTGGAAACGTCACCGTCTCGGCTACGCCCCGGACGACTGGCGCCGCACGCGCGCGCACCTCAACGCGGAAGGTTTCACCGACAAGGAACTCGTCGAGACCGGCCTGATCAAGGAAAGCGACAAGGGCGGCGAGCCGTTCGACTTTTTCCGCGGCCGCCTGATGTTCCCGATCACCGATGTGCGCGGCGCCGTCATCGCCTTTGGGGGCAGGGGCCTGACGCCGGACGCCAAGCCGAAATACCTGAACTCCGGCGATACCGAGCTCTTCCACAAGTCCACCGTCCTCTATCGCTACCGCGCCGCCCGCGAGGCGCTCGGCGCCGGTGAAGGCGGCGGGCTGATCGTCTGCGAAGGCTACATGGATGCCATCGCGCTCACCGAAGCCGGCTTCGGCCACGCCGTCGCCCCGCTCGGCACGGCGCTGACCGAAGAACAGT
>JBGTKE010000185.1:0-6204 GCA_041744775.1 Hyphomonas sp.
CTGTTCGGCGTCCGCCTTGGCCAGGCCGTCCTCGAGCTCAAGCTCGATGACCTTGCCGACGCGGGCGGCTTCGACTTCGCGGTAGCCCATGCGGGCGAGCGTGTCGGCGACGGCCTTGCCTTGCGGGTCCAGCACGCCGGCGTTCAGGGAGACGTGAACGACGGCTTTCAGTTGCTGCCTCCGGTGAAGCTGACGACATTGTCCGTGTCGCCCGATTCCTTGATGATCCCAAGGCGGCGCGCCACTTCGGCATAAGCTTCCGTCACCCCGCCGAGGTCGCGGCGGAAACGGTCCTTGTCCAGCTTCTCGCCGGTCTTGTGGTCCCACAGACGGCAGCTGTCCGGGCTGATCTCGTCGGCCAGCAGGATGCGCGGCATGTCGTGGTCATTCTCGAAATAGCGCCCGAACTCGATCTTGAAGTCGACCAGCCGGATGCCCGCGCCGGCGAACAGGCCCGACATGTAATCGTTGACGCGCAGGGCGAGGGCGATGATGTCGTCGTATTCCTGCGGCGTCGCCCAGCCGAAGGCGGCGATGTGCTCCTCGGAGACCATCGGGTCATGCAGGGCGTCGCTCTTGTAGTAGAATTCGACCAGCGGGCGGGGCAGTTGCTGGCCCTCGGGCATGCCGAGGCGGGTCGACAGCGAGCCCGCGGCAATGTTGCGCACGACGACTTCGAGCGGGATGATCTCGACCTTGCGGATCAGTTGCTCGCGCATGTTGAGGCGGCGGATGAAGTGGGTCGGAATGCCGATCGCGCTAAGCTGGGTCATGATGAACTCGCTGATGCGATTGTTCAGCACGCCCTTGCCGTCGAGCACGGCTTTCTTCTGGGCATCGAAGGCCGTTGTGTCGTCCTTGAAGTACTGGATCAGCGTGCCGGGCTCCGGGCCCTCATAGAGGATTTTCGCTTTTCCCTCGTAGACGATGCGCCGTTTGCTCATCTTTATCCGGCCCTTCCTGCAGTCCGTAGGGTGCCCGGCCCGGCGGAATCACCGGCGAGCATCCTTGAAGGCGCGACTGTTACGCCAAGTCGGGGGTAGAAACAATTATTGCGAACAGGCGCCCTGCGCACCTATATGACCGGCAAATCACCAACTCCTGCCGCAGAAAAGGGTATTCCCATGAGCTCCTTCGATGATCGTGAACGCGCTGAGGAAGCCCGCTACGCCCTGGACCAGCAGACGCAGATGCGCGTCACGGCCCGCCGGAACAAGCTTCTGGGTCTCTGGGCGGCTGGCCTGATGGGCGTCAGCGGCCCCAATGCCGAAGACTACGCCAAGAGCGTCGTGATCGCCGATCTCGAAGAAGCCGGCGACGGCGACGTCATCCGGAAGGTTGTGGCTGACCTGGCGGCGGCGGGGGTCACCCGCACCGAAGCGCAGATCAAGGAAGAGCTCGCCCGCCTGCTGCCCGTGGCGCGCGAAGAAGTCGCCCGTGACACAAAGGGCTGATCGGGCTTCAGCGCGCGCCGGTTGAGCTGATGCCGCCGGCGCCGCGATAGGTGTCGCTGCATTTTGGCGTGTCATGACCTAGCGGCGTGAACGAGACGCAGCTGAACTGGGCACCGGCGCCGTCGCGGAACACCGGCTTGCCGTGCCAGCCGGCCATCATCGGCTTTCCGGTCCAGGCGCTGAATATCACCTTTCCTGCAGCCACAGGGATGCCCTTGTCGCCCGGCTCGGTCGCATAGACCGGCACGCCCTCGACGAACCAAGTAATGCCGTCCGGGCGCCATTCGAAGGCGTAGAGATGCGGCTTGCTGGCCGCGTCGAAGGGCAGATCGAAAGTGGCGGGCTTGATGCTCTTGCCGTTCTTGAAATAGTTGAAATGGACCTTGGTCGTATCCGAGCCGAGGAACTCGATGTCGATTTCGTCGTGCGGGTCGCCGAACCAGGGGCCGGTATAGGTGAAGAAGGCGGTAACGAGACCCGAGCCGCGCGCCGGCTGCATCACCGTTTCGTACCGGCCATAACGATAGGTCTCGGCCGATTGCATCTCCGCCGCCGTGTAGGGCAAGCCGCCGCTCTGCTCGCGTCGCACCTCGAGGAAAGCGCCGCCGCTGCGGGCATCGATATTCTCGGCTTTCCAGTCACCGCCGTAAAAGCTGTCGGCATTGCCGTGCTGCGAGGCAAAGAAGACCGGATCGCGGTCCGGCGCGCTGAGCCGGGTGAAGAAACCGCCCTTTGTAGGCTTGCGCTCGGGCGTCCAGGGCCTGACGCCGGCCACTGTGGGCGCAGGTGTTTCCGGCCGGACGTAAGGATAGAAATCCGGTCCGGCGTTTACCATGACCGGTTCGGCTTCAATCGAAACAGTTTCAGGTTGGGGCGCTGACGAGAGCGCTGGCGGCTGCATCAGAAGGACGCTGAGGCCGACAACCACAAGCCAACTCGCCAGTACAAGGCCGTCTGCGCCGCGATCGGCGCGGCGCCAGGGCGCAGCGGTGTATGGTTTATGGTCGGCCAAGGCCCGGGTCCCCGTGTTAACGCTTTGCTAACCAGCAAAATCTGCGCCAACCGGGCAGGGAGTTCAGGCCGCCGAGCCGTCGTCCGGGGCCGGGGTCGCGAGGGCTGCGCGGTTGCGCATCATGAACAGCGGTACCGAACCGATCGGCGTGACGGCCCAATCGAGCGGCTGGTCATGCGACTCGGACGGCACCCGGTCGATCTGCTGGGCGGCGTAGGCGACGGCGCAGGCAAAGGCCCGCCCCTTGGCGCGCAACGCCGACAGCGCCTGGTCATAATGGCCCCGGCCATAGCCGAGGCGGTTGCCTTGGGTGTCAAAGGCGAGAAGCGGCGTCAGCAAGAGTGTGGGCGTCGCTTCGGGCGCGTCTTCCGGCGGTTCGGACAGGCCGAAACTGCGCCTTTCCAACGGTTCGCCGGGCGACCAGAGCCGCCAGCTGATGCCGTTCGGCGTCATCCGCGGCAGGCACGTTTCGGCGCCGGCGCGGGCGAGGCGTTCCAGCAGGGGCATGGGGTCGAGTTCTTCATTGATGGGCACATAGGCCGAGACGACCTGTCCGTACCGCTCCAGCAACTTCATCGGAAAGACCGCGGCGAGCTTTTCGGCCGCATCCGGATCGCGCGCAGCGGCTTCGGCGCGCAGCGTGCGCATGCGGTGGCGCAGCTGTGTCTTGTCGTCTTCAATGGTCATGCGGGCCTTCTAGCGAGGCTTTGCAGCGCCGTCACCGAAGAAGGGACACAAGAACCGCAATCGCCGCCGGGCACATTTCACTCCCGTCGACCTAGAGACTAGGTGGGTGCCGGATGAGCCGAGGCCACAGCCCCGACCAGAGTGCCAACTCCCTGACGGTAAGTAAGGTCGCTGGAGATCAGTCCCTGCGCGCGTCGCAGCCCTTGTGAACCTTCAATGTAGTGGGCCTCGGGGATTGTGGAAAGGGCTTGTTCTAAAGGGATATGTCGAAGGCGTAGATCAGCGTGCGCTGCAGTTTCGAGAAATTGTTGTCGGAGACGATCCAGAGCCGGAGTTCACCGGAGTCCAGCCATTCGGCGGCGAGTCCTTCAAAATTGTCCGTCAGCACAGGGCGCGACAGCGTCAGGCGATCCGCCTCGCCCGGGCCCCAGACCAGTACCGAGCGCGCGCCCCGCAGGGGATCGAAGGCCCGGTAGAGGTAAATCTCGCGGGTCTCGCCGCCCGGCAGGCTGACCGCGTCCATCGCCACAAGCGCGAAGCCGGACGGGTTGTCCGCCCGCGTGCCGGACCACGCGGCCTCGCCAGACGCGAGCACTTGGCCAATTGGGGAGACACTACTGGACGCGCCTTCAAAGCCGAACCGAAGGTTGCCTTCGGGCGTCAGGGCGAGCGCTTCCGGGCCATCATTCGCCTCGATCGCGCGGCCCTCGAACGCGCCGGGCAGAGCGGCGATTTCCACGGCTTTTGCAGATGCCCCGCAGGTACCCACCGCGAAAGCCTCGATGCGGAAGTCGCGTTCGAAACTGACGAACGCGATTCCGTCGCGCAGGGCGAGGCCTTCGGCGTCGTTCTCGGTCTTACCCGACAGGAAACGGCCGTCGGCGCCGCGCATGTAGCCGATGGCGGCGGTCGACGGTGCACCGTCCTCAAGCCCGATCCGCACCCATCCGCCAGCGTCGGTTACCGCCAGCAACCTGCCTTCGCTCTCAATCGCCAGGCCTGAAAGTCCTCCGAAATTGGGATCCGCCGCGTGCAGCTCCCAGCCCCCCGCCAGCCTCGCGCCCGAGGGCAGGCGGCCAACGAGATTTTCCGTCTGCTTTGCATTCAGCGGTTCCACCCTGAATTCCAAAGGCAACAGCCCGCGCTCGGGATCGCCGCCCGTGTCGCAGGAACGGGCGCGGATGCTGTCGGCGACCGTGTCGAAAGTCCAGAGGGCGGGCGAGGTGGTGACCTTTGCCGGGGGCACAAGGGCGGGTTCGGGCGCGCCGCCTGGCGCGACGCAGTTCGACAGGGCCAGCATTGATGCAAGTGTCAGCAGGCGCAGCGTGCGTTTCATCGGCAAGTCCTCGGCGGTATCGGGATCAAGGTGCCCGATCGCACCCCAAGGCGGCCATGGAATGACACAACCCTGACCTTTTCGTGAAAGGACGCTGGATTTAGAATCCGAACTCTTTCAAAAGTTGCAGATGAGTCAGATTCCGCTTGCCCGCCGTTCGCCCATTCCGCCCGAGAATTGCAATCTCGCGCGTACGATCGAGATCGTGGGTGATCGCTGGACGTTGCTGATCCTGCGTGCGGCGCTGTACGGCGTGCGCCGGTTTGACGATTTCCAGGCCGAACTCGGCTGCCCGCGCACGGTTCTGTCCGGCCGGCTGAAGATCCTCGTCGACGCGGGCCTCCTGACCAGGAAGACCTACAAGGTGCCCGGTAAGCGGGCGCGGCCTGAATACGTGCTTTCGGCGATGGGAATATCCCTGCGGCCCATCCTGATCGGGCTGACCCAGTGGGGAGATGTCTGGCTTGGCAAGGGCGAGCCGCCGCCGATCAGCTTCACCAGGACCGGCTCCAAGTCCGCGATCCGGGCCGCCTTTGTCGACCACGAAGGCCGCGAAGTGCGCCCGGACCAGATCCGCGCCGTGCTGCGCGGTTAGGCGGAGGCGCGGGCGCGCTGCGCACTTGTTTTTCGCTCTTGCAAAGGACGAGCCTTCCGCTTATTCCGACCGCTCTGCCGTACGCGGCAGCGATAACCACTTCCGGATGCGGGCGTAGCTCAGTGGTAGAGCACAACCTTGCCAAGGTTGGGGTCGAGAGTTCGAATCTCTTCGCCCGCTCCAGAAGAATTCCAATGAAATCAGAGCGTTGCAGCGTTGGCTGCCTGCCGACGCGATGTTGGAATTGGCAGTTGTAAGCACAGTGTAAGCACCAAGAGTCCGTGCGTGCCGGGCTGATAGAACCAATATGCCAGTGAAGAGCCGTGCCTATCGGTAATCTTGTCCGTGGCCAGTTTGGACACGCGAAAGGACGACAGTCTTGCTTTGTCTTCTAACGCGTAATCAACATGCTTGGGCGCTAAGCACGTGGAGGCTTTTATCGGTTGGTTAAAGCGGTTCCCATTTGGGGAGGCAGTTCTTTGGCTGCTTGCTATCTTCTTCATCGCGGCGACGGCAGGGGACGGCGATGTGCCGGATTCCACCTTCTTGGCAGGCACCTGCGTGCTTGCTGCCATTGGTGTTAGAGCCACGAGACAGCCAAAGGGGCGCCAGGATGATGGCCGTTGAACGTCGTCAGAGCAGGGGTCTTTGGATCGTTTTTGCGCTCGCTGTGTTGATTGCCGTTGAGAATTGACCCTGGGAGGGCACAAATTTCCACTGAGAAGTGACCCATGTTTGAACCGGTCCCGAGCTTTGGCGAGCGGGGGATCATGGAGTGTTAGACATGGCATTATTGAGCGTTATCCGGCGGTGGTATCACCGCGACCAAATGTCGATCCGGGAGATATCCCGGCGGACGGGCCTTTCACGAAACACGCTGCGCAAGTATTTGCGATCCGAGGTGGTCGAGCCGCGTTTCCGGACACCTGACAGGCCGAGCAAGCTGGATCCTTATGCGGACCGGCTATCTGCGTGGCTGAGGCGGGAGCTGACGCGGCCGCGCAAACAGAAGCGAACGATCAAGCAGTTGTATGCCGATCTGGTGAGCCTTGGATATGACGGCTCATACGGCCGTGTTGCGGCGTTTGCGCGGGCCTGGCGGGACGAGTACCGCGTCCAG
>JBGTKE010000186.1:0-38227 GCA_041744775.1 Hyphomonas sp.
GGGCAGGGCGGCCTGTTCGCCGACGCGGAGCCGGCCCTCCGGCCGCCCCTGCCAGCGCCGAAGCCCTGGACGGCTCAGACGAAGCTCGATGAGGAATTCCGGTCGATCGGCTTCTACTTCTCCGGCCACCCGCTCGACGACGTGCTTGTCTCGCTCGACCGGGACCGGATCACCCTGATGATGGAAATCGAGGAGCGGGCGGGCGAGGGCCGGCCGCTCGAGATGATCGGTATTGTTCGGGCCCGCAACGACCGGACCGGCAAGAATGGCTCGAAGTTCACTTTCCTGACCGTGTCCGATCCGACAGGCGAACGCGAAGTCACCGTCTACAGCGAGGCGCTGATGCAGTACGGCGACCTGCTGCGGCCCGGCAAGGCGATCGCGCTCACCGTTTCGGTCAAGCAGAATGGGGAGGAGACCCGTCTGATCGTTGAGCGGGTCGTCGAACTGGAGGCGGCGCGCCTGTCGAAACCCTCCGGATTGCTGGTGGTGCGGCTGTCGGCAGGTGCCAATCCCTCCGAACTGGCCAGCGTGGTGCACCGGCTTAAGGGGCTTGCGGACCCTGACCGCGGCGCGATCCTCCTGGAGATGCCCCTGGAGGATGGCCGTCTGGTCACGGTCAAGCTGCCCCAGACCTACACGATCAGCCTGAGGGCCCAGCGGGCCTTGAAGGAAATCCCGGGTGTTGAGCGGGTCATCCCGCGCCGGGCCGCCTGAAGGCGCCGATTACCGCTGTTTGCGCTTGCTCCCGGCCTTGGAAGCTGTATAGGACCCCCATTCTAAACCATGTCGCGGGTGCATCCGGTGCGACGGGGTCAAACCCGTAGTTCCACCCTGCGACGGCCAACCGGATGGAGAAAATCGATGGCCCTACCTGACTTTTCTATGCGTCAGTTGCTTGAAGCTGGCGTTCACTTTGGTCACCAGACCCACCGCTGGAACCCGCGCATGAAGCCGTATATCTACGGCGAGCGCTCCGGCATCCACATCATGGACCTGTCCCACACGGTGCCGTCGCTGCACCAGGCGCTCGTCTTCGTGCGTGATACCGTCGCCAAAGGCGGCCGCATCCTGTTTGTCGGAACCAAGCGCCAGGCGCAGGAGCCGGTGGCAGAAGCTGCCCAGCGCTGCGCGCAATATTACATGAACCACCGCTGGCTCGGCGGCACGCTGACGAACTGGAGCACGGTCTCCAACTCGATCAAGCAGCTGCGCGACCTGACGGCCATGTTCGACGCCGGTGGCGGCGCTGGCCTCACCAAGAAAGAACTGCTCGACCTGCAACGCCGCCGCGACAAGCTGCAGCGCGCCCTCGGCGGTATCGCGGCGATGGGCGGCCTGCCGGCCGCAATCATTGTCATCGACACCAACAAGGAAGCGATTGCTGTCCAGGAAGCCCGCAAGCTGGGTATCCCGGTCGTGGCCGTCCTCGACACCAACTGCGATCCGTCCGACGCCGATTTCGGCTTCCCGGGCAATGACGACGCAGCCCGCGCGATCTCGCTCTACTGCAACCTGTTTGCGGATGCGGTGCTCGACGGTCTCGCCGAATCGACGGCCGGTCTCGGCGTTGACCTCGGCGCTCTGTCGGATGTCAGTACGATGGCGGATGCAGACGTTCAGGTTGCCGGCGAAGCGGCCTCAGACGCCTGAAACTGCGCTCCGGCGCTTCAATTCCAGTGAAGGATCAAAGCCATGGCTGAGATTACAGCAGTACTTGTAAAGCAACTGCGCGAAAAAACCGG
This sequence comes from Hyphomonas sp., assembly GCA_041744775.1. Lineage (GTDB taxonomy): Bacteria > Pseudomonadota > Alphaproteobacteria > Caulobacterales > Hyphomonadaceae > Hyphomonas. Next base: position 1,746 of record JBGTKE010000186.1, read on the forward strand.
CGCAGGCATGATGGATGCCAAGAAGGCGCTCGTCGAGAACAACGGCGACGAAGCCGCAGCCATCGAATGGCTGCGCGCGAAAGGCCTGTCCAAGGCTGCCAAGAAGTCGGGCCGCGCGGCGGCTGAAGGCCTTGTGGCCGTGAAGGTTTCGGCAGACGGAAAGTCGGGGGCCATCGTCGAACTGAACTCGGAAACGGACTTCGTGTCCCGCAACGAGGGCTTTCAGAAAGCTCTCGATGGAATCGTCAACGTCGCCCTGGCGACCGACGGCACCATTGCGGCTGTCTCCGGCGCCAAGTCGCCGGACGGCGAGGGCACCGTGGACGACATGGTGAAACGCATGATCGCCACGATCGGCGAAAACATGACGCTTCGCCGTTCCGCCAAACTGACCGCTTCGGGCCGCGTTGCCTCATATATCCACAACGCAGCGGCGCCCGGCATGGGCAAGGTTGGCGTTCTTGTTGCGCTCGAAGGCACCGGCGATCTGGACGATGCAGGCCGCAAGGTGGCTATGCATATCGCGGCGACCTCACCGGCTGCTGCAACGACGGCTGAGCTGGATCCGGCGCTGATCGAATCGGAAAAGCGCGTTCTCACCGAACAGGCCCGCGAAAGCGGCAAGCCAGACGCGGTCATCGAGAAGATGATCGTTGGCCGGATGCAGAAGTTCTACAAGGAAGTTGTCCTGGTCGAGCAGCCGTTCATCATGGACCCTGACAAGACCGTTGGCGAATTCCTCAAGGGGCAAGGCGCGACGCTGAAGGCATTCGTGCACTTCAAGCTCGGCGAGGGCGTCGAAAAGGAAGAATCCGACTTCGCAGCCGAAGTCGCATCGATGACAAAAGGCTCCTGATCAGGCTTGCCTTTATGCCCGTGAGGGGCTTTGAACAGTCCCGGCTAGCGGTTTCCCGCAGCCGGGATTTTTTTGGGTCGCAATTGAGAATGATCGGTGAAAAGCATGCCGGCAGATGAGCCTGAAAAAAGCCAGCTGAAATACCGGCGCGTGCTGTTGAAACTCTCCGGCGAAGCCCTCATGGGGCCCGGTCAGTTCGGCATCGATATTCCGACTTGCGTGACCTTTGCCCAGGCTATCGCAACGGCCCGGGCGGCCGGCGCAGAAATTTGTCTGGTCATCGGCGGCGGAAACATTTTCAGGGGTGTGGCGGGGGCAGCAAAGGGCATGGAGCGTGCGCAGGCCGACTCCATGGGGATGCTGGCCACCGTCATGAATGCCCTGGCGATGCAGAGCGTCCTCGAAAGCATTGGCGTTCCGACCCGCGTGCAGTCGGCGCTCAGCATGGACGCCATCTGCGAGCCCTACATCCGCCGGCGGGCGCAGCGCCATATGGAAAAAGGCCGTGTCGTGATCTTCGCGGCCGGCATTGGCAACCCGTTCTTCACGACGGATACGGGCGCTGCCCTTCGTTCGATCGAAATGAACTGCGACGCGCTGCTGAAGGGGACCCAGGTCGACGGAGTCTACACGGCCGATCCGAAGCTGGATGCGTCGGCGACCCGCTACGAGCATGTCGCCTACGACGAACTGCTGATCAAGAATCTCCGGGTCATGGACCCGTCTGCCGTCAGCCTGATGCGCGACAACAACATTCCGATCGTCGTCTTCTCCCTCAAGGAGGAAGGCTCGCTGCTGAACGTCTTGCACGGACGGGGAACTTCCACGACGATCTCCAAAAAAGGAGGGTCGACCGAATGAGCTATAGCAAACAGGACATTGAACGGCGGATGGAAGGCGCATTGACCTCCCTCGCCACGGAATTCTCCGGCCTCCGGACGGGAAGGGCCTCGGTCAACCTGCTCGATTCGATCAACGTGCCGGCCTACGGCGGCGTGTCACCTCTCAGCCAGGTCGCATCGGTCACCGTGACCGACACGCGGATGTTGTCGGTGAACGTCTGGGACAAGTCGGTGGTTGGCGCGGTTGACCGCGCGATCCGCGAATCCGGCCTTGGCCTCAACCCGATCATGGACGGCCAGACGCTGCGCCTCCCCATTCCTGCGCTCAACGAGGAGCGGCGCGTCGAGCTAACCAAGATCGCCGGCAAATACGCCGAAGCCGCCCGGGTCGCCGTGCGCAACGTCCGCCGGGACGGCATGGACGGCCTCAAGAAGATGGAAAAGGCCGGCGAAATCGGCGAAGATCAGGCGAGGTCGCTGTCCGATGAGGTCCAGAAACTGACGGACACATTCGTCCACCGCGTCGACGAGATGGTGAAAGCCAAAGAAGCGGAGATCATGCAGGTGTAATGGCCCGCCTCGGGACATCCCCTGAACCTTCCCATGCTGGCGGCGATCCGCCGGCGCCGCAACATGTCGCCATCATCATGGACGGAAACGGCCGCTGGGCCAAGGCGCGGGGCCTGCCGCGTACCGCCGGCCACGAGCGCGGCGTCGAAGCCCTCCGCCGGACCGTTGAAGCAGCCGGTGATCTCGGCATCCGGTACCTCACCGTCTTTTCCTTTTCGACCGAGAATTGGCGCCGGCCTGCAGCCGAGGTGAATACGTTGTTCGGCCTGCTGAAGGCCTACGTCCAGCGCGATCTGGCGCAGCTGAAGCAGGACGGCGTGCGGGTTCGGGTGATCGGGCAGCGCGAGGGCCTGCCGCCGGATATCGCCGAACTGGTTGACCGGGCAGAACGCGAGACGGCGAGCAACAGCAAGTTCCATCTGACGATTGCTTTCAATTACGGTTCCCGCAACGAGATCCTCCGGGCCACCACGGCCTATGCACGCGCCATTGCGGCGGGAGAGTGTTCCGGCGACCTCAGCGACGAAGGGTTCGAGCAATTCCTCGATACACGGGACTTGCCGGATCCTGATCTGGTGATCCGGACCAGCGGCGAATACCGGATCAGCAACTTCCTGCTTTGGCAGGCAGCCTATGCGGAATTGCTGTTCGTCGACGTGCTCTGGCCGGATTTCGGGAAACCGCATCTGGAGAACGCCATTTCGCGCTATCACGAACGCGAACGGCGGTTCGGGGCCGTCACGCCTGGAGCCACCTGATGGGCGATTGGACACCGCCGGACAAGCGGTTCTCCGAATTACCGATGCGCTTACTGACCGCCCTCGTTCTCATACCGTTTGCACTGTTTGCAGTCTGGATGGGGTCCTGGTGGCTAGCGCTGGGGTGCAGCGCGTTCTGCGCCGTGATGATGTTCGAGTGGTGCCGGATGAGTGCAACGCCCAACGAATGGGTCTTAACGGCTCTCGCTGCGCTATTCGGTCTTAGCCTCGCTTTCCCGGATTTTGGCGTTTCTTTCTCAATTTTTATCGCTAGTTCCGTGTTGGCCGGGCTGACGTCCGCGCGCTCGGCTGAAGCGAAGATCGCGGGCGGGTTTGGCGTGGTTTACGTCTTCGCGATGGTCTTCGGCCTCTACACGCTGAGGGAAGGGCCCTGGGATGGCCGGCTGGCTGCGTTGTACTTCATGTCCTTCGTCTGGGCCTCCGACGCGGCGGCGTATTTCTTCGGGCGGATGATCCGGGGGCCGCGCCTGCTGCCGAAGGAAAGCCCCAACAAGACCTGGAGCGGGGCGGTGGCCGCGGTCATTGCCTGCGCGGTTTGCGGTTACGTTGCCGCCGGCTGGCAGGACGCGGCTGTGCTGCCCTGGATGATTGCCGGCATGTTGATTTCCATCACAGCGCAGGCCGGTGACCTGTTTGAAAGCGGTATGAAACGCCGGTTCAAGGTCAAGGATTCAGGCACCATTCTGCCAGGTCATGGCGGTCTGCTCGACCGTGTGGACGGCCTTGGGGCCGTCAGCATTGGTGCCACGTTGATATTTCTCAGTGTTCCGGCCGTGCCGCGCCTGCTAGGTCTCTGACCCATGACAGGTATCCGGCGCGTTTCCATATTTGGCTCCACGGGCTCCGTTGGCCGTTCGGCGATTGACGTCATTCGGCATGCGAACCGTGACGTGCCCCGTTTCGAAATCGTTGCGATTGCGGCTGGCCGCAATGCGGCGGCCCTTGCCGGGCAGGCCCTCGAACTGAGGCCCGAAATCGCTGTGATCGCGGACCAGGCGCAATTGCCGGAGCTTCGTTCGCGTCTCGCGGGAAGCGGCATCGCTGCTGCAGCGGGTGAAGCAGCGATGCTTGAGGCCGCCGGGCGGCCGTGTGACCGATTCCTGGCGGCCATCGTGGGTGCTGCCGGCCTGAAATCGACGATGGCGGCGGTGAATGCGGGAAACCCTCTCGCGCTGGCCAACAAGGAAAGCCTTGTCTGCGCAGGAACGATCCTGATCGAGGCAGCTGAACGTGCAGGCGTTTCGGTTTTCCCAGTGGATTCAGAGCACAGTGCGATCTTTCAGTGTCTCGGCGACGGCCGGTCCCTGGAAAAGCTGACCCTGACGGCATCGGGCGGACCTTTCCGGCTGACCTCGCTGGAAGACATGGCAAAGGCGACACCGGCCGAGGCGGCGGCGCATCCCAAATGGAGCATGGGCCTGAAGATATCGATCGACAGTGCCACACTCATGAACAAGGCGCTGGAACTGATCGAGGCGGCAATCCTGTTCAAGGTTGGGGCCGAGCGCATCGACGTTCTGGTCCACCCCCAGTCGATTGTGCACGGTATGGCCCATTTCACGGACGGGTCGGTCATCGCCCAGCTGGGGTCACCCGACATGCGAACCCCGATTTCCCTTGCGCTCGGCTGGCCGGACAGGATCGCGACCACTGTCGACAGGCTGGATCTGGCCGAAATCGGACGGCTGGAGTTCGGCCCCGTGGACGCCCGGCGGTTCCGGTCGATCGACCTTGCCCGGCAGGCCTTTGCCCTTGGCCCGGCGGGGCCTGTGATATTAAATTCCGCTAATGAATCAGTGGTTTCGGCGTTTATCGGGGGCGAATGTGGCTTTCTGGACATAGGCTGGGCTGTTGAAGCCGCTTTGGACCGCTTTTCATCCTCAGAATTCGCCTCTACCAAGTGCACGACGCTGGATGAAGTCGCGTTCCTCGATGACTACGGGCGCAGGCTCGCCGGGGACGTGTTGAAGCAAGCCCCAAGCCGGGCAGGAGGAATGGTCGCTTGGAAGGGGTAGTCAGCCAGGGCCCATTGTTTATCGCGTGCCTGGTGTTCCTGATGGGCATCGTGATCGTGGTGCATGAACTCGGGCACTATGTGGCCAGCCGCTGGTACAATGTGGCGGTCGAGTCCTTCGCGGTCGGGTTCGGACGCCCGATGGCCGAGGTGCGCGACAAGCGCGGCACGCGCTGGCGCATCAACTGGATACCTCTGGGCGGCTTTGTGGCGTTCGTGGACAAGCAGTCCGCCGAGGAGTCGGCGGAGGACCCCCGCGCGCCCAAGGGTGTTGCCTTCGATGAGTTGGGGCCCCTGAAGAAGATCGTCATCAGCCTGGCCGGCCCTGCCGCCAATTTCGTGCTTGCGGCCGTGATATTCGCACTGATGATCGGTGTCCACGGCGTGGCCATCCAGTCAATCAGGATTGCGGCGACCCTTCCGGGCATGCCGGCCGAAAAGGCTGGACTCCTGGCCGGCGACCAGATCCTGGAGGTCAACGGAAAGGCAATCCGGAATTCGTCGGACGTCACGGTTGCCGTTCTCCTCAGCCCGAATACGCCGCTTGAGTTTCTGCTTGACCGGGACGGCGTTGAACAATCCGTGACTGTGGTGCCGGTCGAAATCGTTCGCGACAACGAATTCGGCCAGCGGGTGCCGCAAAGCACCATCGGGATCCAGATGTACCCGTCAGAGACGTTTGAACGCCTGCGCTACGGACCGGTCGAATCAGTGATTGCCGGCGTACAGGAAACCGGCGTCGCGATCGACCGCACCGTCACCATGCTCGGACGCATCGTCACCGGGAACATGTCTTTCCATACCTTATCAGGCCCGGTGGGCGTGGGAGACGTGTCCAGACGCATCGTCAACACGGTCATGGAGAATGCCGAGATACCGCTGATGGCGCGGCTGGAACACCTGTTCTGGGTGCTCCTGAGCCTTTGTGCTGCCATCTCTGTAGGCGTCGGATTCTTCAACCTGCTGCCACTGCCTGTGCTGGATGGCGGGCGGGTTGTGTTTCATGCATACGAGGCTTTGATAGGCTCAAAAATGCCAAGCCAGGTTGAGGCGATGGCGCTGCGTGTGGGAGTGTTGGTCTTGGTGGCTATGGTGATCGTGATCACTTGGGGGGACATTCTCGAAACCGGCGTTTTCGGACGGGGAAGCAGCTGACGCGGTTCAGCTCCAGGAACGAAAGAGTATTCGAGAATGCGTAAATTCCTCGCAGCGACAATTTTCGCAACCAGTGCCTTTGCGCTGGGGGCGAGTGGGCAGCTTTCGACGGCCCACGCCCAGGAAGACGTTCGCTATGGCGGCACGATCCGTTCAGTCATAGTCGAGGGCAACCGGCGCATCGAAGCCCGTACGGTTCAATCCTACCTGCTTGTGGAACCCGGTGATGCCTTCGATCCCGACCGGATCGACCTTTCGCTGAAGACGCTGTTTGCCACCAACCTGTTCGCAGATGTTTCGATTGACCGGCGCGAAGACGATCTGGTGGTCCGCGTCGTCGAGAACCCGATCATCAACCGGGTCATCTTCGAAGGCAATCGCGCGCTCAAGGATGACAAGCTGCGCGAGGAGATCCAGGCGGCGCCGCGCGGCGTGTTCACGGCGGCGCGTGTGCAGGCCGACGTTCAGCGCGTGCTTGAAATGTACCGCCGGTCGGGCCGGTTCGCTGCAAAGGTCGAGCCTCAGTACAAGCCGCTGGAGCAGAACCGGGTCGACCTGATCTTCGAGATCACCGAAGGCCCCGTCACAGGCGTCCGGTCGATCAACTTCATTGGCAACAAGGAATACTCGGACTCGCGCCTTCGCAGTGAGATCGTGACCCGGCAGTCACGGTTCTGGCGGTTCTTCAGCTCGAACGACAACTACGATTCAGGCCGTCTCGAATTTGACCGCGAGCAACTGCGCGAATTCTATCAGAACAACGGCTATTACGACTTCCGTGTGACGTCGGCCGTGGCCGAACTCACACCGGACCAGAAGGATTTCTACGTTACCTTCACGGTCGATGAAGGTCGCCAGTACGATTTCGGCGTGATCAAGGTCGAGACGGCACTCGAGAAGCTGGATGCCCGCATCCTGCAGGCTGTCGTGCCGATCCAGGAAGGCGCACTTTTCCGCGGCGACCAGATCGAGGGCACGATTGATGCGCTGACTTATGCGGCGGGCGTGGCGGGTTATGCCTTCGTCGACATCCGCCCGCAGATCAGCGTCAATCAGGAAAGCGGCCGGATCGACATCACCTTCGCGATTGACGAAGGCCCGCGCGTCTACATCGACCGCATCAACATCGTGGGAAATACCGCCACGCTTGACCGGGTCATCCGCCGCGAACTTCGTATTGCCGAAGGCGACGCATTCAACCGCATCCTGCTTGACCGCTCGCGCAATCGGATCCGGGCGCTCGGATTCTTCAAGGATGTAACCGTCGTCGAAACGCCCGCCGAGGAACCGGACCGTACCATCGTCGATGTCACCGTCACGGAACAATCCACTGGCGAGTTGTCATTCGCTGCCGGTTTTTCCTCCGTCGATGCCTACCTGTTCGACCTCAGCGCTTCCCAGCGCAACCTTCGCGGCAGGGGCCAGTCGGTTGTTGCGCGAACGTCGCTGTCCAGCCGGCAGCAGGTTGTTGATCTGCGGTTCACGGAGCCGAGATTCCTTGATCGCAACCTGTCAGCGGGTATCGACCTGTTCGCGACGAAGCAGGATTTCGAGGAGTTTACCGGCTTCACCAGCGAAACTATTGGCGGCGGCGTTCGCGTCGCCTTCCCGCTCACCGACCGGATGCAGCTCGGCCTCAGCTATCGTCTGCAGGCGGACGATGTGAATATTGCTGACCGCAATATCATCATCGACGGGGCGGGCATGCTCCTGCGCAGCTTTACCCAGACCGCCGGCCAGTCGACACCCAATGACCTCACCGATGACGTATACCGCGCTCCCGAAGCCGGAGACGTGGGTCCCGGAGAGTTCCTGGTCGATATCTGCGACCCCGCCTATACCTTGCGCGATTCGATCTGCCGTTCCGAGCGCAACGACATTTCGAGCATCGTGGGATATAACTTCCTGTGGGACCAGACGAACGATCCGATCTCCCCGACGCGCGGTTTTGACTTCCGCTTCAGCCAGGACATCGCCGGCCTCGGCGGGGATGTCCAGTATATCCGTACAGAGACGAACGCGACCTTCTATCGCGGGATCTGGCGTGATGTCGTCGCGAGCGCCCGGCTTGCAGGGGGGTACGTGTTCCCTCTGGATAGCGACGAGGGTGTGCGCATCAACAACCGCTTCTTCCGCGGCGGCAGCTCGTTCCGCGGCTTCGACGTCGCCGGCCTTGGCCCGCGTGAAATCCTCCGGATTTTTGATCCGAACACGGGCGAAGTCCTCGAAACGCGGCGTTTGAATTCGCTCGGCGGGAACGCATATTACCAAGGCACATTCGAGCTTACCGTGCCGAACTTCCTGCCGGAAGAATACGGCATCAAGAGCGCATTGTTCGTCGATGTGGGCGCTCTCGGCATCCTTGAGGATGTTGACAAGGGTGTTCCGGTGTTCATCACCGACGCTTCTGCTCTCGGTGTTTCCGGCGTGCAGGCGGTTCGCATTCCGAAGGATGCCGCATCACTGCGGGCGTCAGCGGGTCTCAGCGTATTCTGGGATTCCCCGTTCGGCCCTATCCGGTTCGACTTCTCCCAAATTCTTCGCAAGGAAGAATATGATCGTACAGAGACATTCCGCTTCTCGACATCGACCAATTTCTGAACTCGCAAGCCCCCCCACGAGGAAACCCTAATGACCAAACTGAAAACCTTCCTGACAGCGTTCGCGCTGGCAGTTGCCGCAGTCTTCACCATCGCCCCCGCGGCAATGGCACAAGGCACCGTGATCATGGTGATCGACGAGGGCCGCATCCTTGGCGACAGCAAGGCTGGCAAAGACATGTTCACGAAACTCAAGAACATCGAGAACCAGATCAATGCCGAAATGAAGCCCACCCGCGATTCGCTGGAAGCCGAGCGCCAGACCTTGGCGACGCAGCTGCAAGGCAAGACCCGCGAAGCCATCGTGGCCGATGCTGCGCTGGTCAAGAAGATCGAAGACTTCCAGAAAAAGACCAACGATTTCGCGCAGAAGCGCACGACGCTTTCGCAGGAATATGCCGCCACCGAGCAGAAGTCGTTCATGGATTTCAACTCGGCGCTGGAGCCCGTCCTTCTCGAGGTCGTGAAAGAGAAGAAAGCTCAAGTGGTCCTGTCCAAGAGCCAGGCTGTGTTCACGGCAGATACCGTGGATGCCACTTCGGCAATCGTTGCCAAACTTGACCAGAAGACCCCGTCGATCACGGTCGTTCGCCAGCGCGCTCCGGCGCAGTAAAAGGATCGCCTGGCCGTGTCAGTAGATAGCCGGTTCTATGCGTCCTTGGGGGCTTTGACGCTAGGATCTGCCGCTGCACTGACGGGGTCGGAGTGTTTCGGTGACCCCAAAGCACCGGTGACAGGCATTGCAGCCGCCGATCAGGCCAAGCCCGGTGAACTCGCCTTCATCGAAGGCGATGGCGCCGGGCAGCCGCCGCTCAGCGCGGCGCTTTCCGTCATTGCTGTGAGCGAGGCGGCGCGTGGCCGGGTGCCGGAAGGCGTTTCGTACCTGGTGTCGAAGTTTCCGCGGCACACGCACAACCAGATTGCGCGTGCGATGTTCAAGCCGCGCCATCTGCAGACACAGGAGCGGGCGGCGATATCTTCCAGCGCCCGCATTCATCCTCAGGCGGAGATTGGTCCCGGCGCCGTCGTGGGCGTTGACTCTGCAATTGGCGAAGGGACCGTTGTTGGTCCCAATGCGGTCGTCGGACCCGGCGTCCAGATCGGCCGGAATTGTTCCATCGGCGCAAGTGCCACGGTGCATTGCGCCTTGCTGGGTGATTATGTGACGCTGCTAGCGGGCGCCCGTATCGGAGAGACGGGCTTCGGCGTAACGCCTGGTCCGCATGGGCTCGAGGATGCGCCCCATTTCGGACGTGTGATCCTGCAGGACCATGTCACCATTGGCGCCAATACATGCATTGATCGCGGCGTGTTTGCGGACACGATCATCGGGGAACGCACCAAAATCGACAACCTGTGCCAGATCGCCCACAACGTGGTTCTGGGACGTTCCGTCATCATGGCGGCATTCGGCGGCATTTCCGGTTCTGTGCGCGTGGGCGAGGGCTCAAGGCTTGGCGGGCGCGTGGGTGTTGCAGACCACGTAACCATCGGTGCCGGTGTCAGCCTGGCGGGGTCATCGGGTCTGTTTCGCGATGTGGCAGACGGCGAAACCTGGGGAGGAACGCCCGCAAAGCCCATTCGCCAATGGATGCGCGAAGTCGCCTGGCTCGCCAAGCAGGCCAGCGCGAAGAAGCGCGATTGAGCAGTGGCGCGGGCCCTGTTCCGCTGGTAACTGGACACTATGACCGCAACAATCCATCCCACTTCAGTCGTCGAAGCGGGCGCCGTGTTGCAGGACGGCGTCACGATCGGCCCGTTCTGCCATGTCGGCGCGAATGTGGAGCTCGGCGCGGGCACCCGCCTGATTTCGCACGCAAGTGTCATCGGCAACACGCGTGTCGGAGACGGTTGTACGCTCCATCCCTACGCTTTGCTCGGCGGATTGCCGCAAGTCATCGGGATGACGGAACAATTCGAGTCCCGTCTAGAAGTCGGCAATGGCTGTGTGTTTCGCGAATATGCGACGGCGCACACCGGCATGCCCAAGTTCGGCGGCCTGACAAAGGTTGGTGCGGACTGCTACATCATGATCGGGGCGCACATCGCGCATGACTGCCGGATCGGCGACAATGTCGTGATGGCCAACAATGTCTCGCTGGCGGGGCATATTGAAGTCGGCGACAATGTCTGGTTCGGAGGTTTGTCGGCCGTTCACCAGTTCAGCCGGATCGGGCGGAATGCCTTCATAGGTGGCGGAGCAATCGTCGTCGAGGATGTGATCCCGTTCGGGTCTGTCGTCGGCAATCACGCAAAGCTGGCGGGCCTGAACATGGTTGGCCTGAAACGCCGGGGCTTCTCGAAGGCCGACCTTCAGGAAATCCGCTCAGCCTACAAGGCCGTCTTTGAGGGAAATGGTCTGTTCAAGGATCGTCTCGAAGCTGCAGCGTCAAAGTTCTCCGGCAAGACGCTTGCGATGGAACTGATTGACTTCATTCGCGAAGGCGGCGACCGACCCATCTGTAAGCCGGGGTGACGAGATGAGTGCGCCGCTTGGCCTGATTGCTGGACTCGGTGACTTGCCCGTCGCGATAGCCGAGAACGCAGTCGCAACCGGGCAGGGGGTCCATGTGCTCCGCCTGAAGGGCTTTGAAGAGCCGAGGCTGGCCGGTTATCCGGGCAGCGTGGTGGGGCTTGGCGAAGTTGGCGCGGTCATCAGTCGTTTGCGCGATGCAGGTTGCCGCGACTTGGTGTTCGCGGGAAATGTCAGCCGCCCGAATTTTTCTGACCTGAAGCTCGATCTAAAAGGCGCCGCGCTGTTGCCCAGGGTTCTGAGCGAAGCACGCAAAGGCGATGATGCGCTGCTGCGCGTTCTGGTGGATGAATTCGAGAAGAACGGTTTCAACGTCATCGGCAGTGAGCAGGCGCATGCCAGCCTTCTTGCGCCGGCCGGTCTGATTGCGGGGCCGCCGCCGTCAAAGTTGCACCTTGCCGATCTGGAAGTGGCGGCCCGCGTCGCGTTGGCCAGCGGCGCACTGGACATCGGCCAAGCCTGTGTCGTGTGCGATGGCCTCGTCCTCGCAGTGGAAGCACAGGAGGGGACTGACGAGATGCTTCGCCGCTGCGCGGCGTTGCCCGAAACAATTCGCGGCCGGGACGGCGCGCGACGCGGGGTGCTCGTCAAGCGGCCCAAGCCTGTTCAGGAGCGGCGCATCGACCTGCCCACCACTGGTGTCTCGACGGTCGAGCTGGCGGCGGCGGCCGGTCTGGCAGGCATTGGTGTCGAGGCGGGTGGGGCACTGATGCTCAACCGTCCGGCGATGGAAGCCCGGGCGGCATCTCTGGGTTTGTTCCTGTACGGATTTCCTGCAGATCTTGGCGCGACCTTGTGATGTCTCTCTATGTCGTTGCCGCTGAAGCCTCCGGCGACCTTCTGGCGCGTGAAGTCGTTGAACAGGTGCTCAGGAAAGCGCCCGGCACCATCATCGATGGCGTTGGCGGGGCTGAACTCGCTGCGGTTGGCGTGCGGTCTTCCATCGATTTGTCGCCGTTGTCGGTTTTCGGGATATTCGAAGGTATCAAAGTCTACCGCGAAGCCATCCGACTGGCAGATGCGGTCGCAAACGACATTTGTGTGAATCGACCCGGTGTCGTCGTGCTGGTGGACTCCTGGGGCTTCATGCTCCGTGTAGCGCAACGCGTGCGACGCCGCGATCCGTCGATCCGGATTGTCAAACTCATCGGACCGCAAGTCTGGGCCGCGCGGCCCGGCCGCGCCGAAACGCTGGCCGCCACAGTCGATCACCTGCTGTGCATGCACGAGATCGAAATACCGTTTTACGAGCCCTTCGGCCTCAAGGTGACCGTGATTGGCAACCCCGCGCTTACCCGGAGCGAAAAGGGTGACGGGGCTGCGTTTCGCGCCTCACTCAATATAGCGCCGGACGAGCCGGTTCTCCTGGTCTTGCCCGGGAGCCGCCGCAGCGAGATTGCCAGCGTGGCGCCGGCGCTGATCGAGGCAGCGCGGCAGATCAAGACGCAACGCCCCGACGTGCGCGTGGTGGTTCAGCCTGCGTCCACAGTCCAGGACGAGTTCGCCGCGCGTTTTCCGGATATTGCGGGCTGGGCTGAGGTCAGCACGAATGCCGGCGAGCGATACAATGCCATGGCAGCCGCGACGGTGGCGCTGGCCTGTTCGGGGACTGTGACCAGCGAAGTTGCCATACAGGGCGCACCGATGATCGTGGCCTACAAGACGGGTTGGATCACATGGGCGCTCGCGCGCGCCATTCTCTACAAGAAGGTCCACATCACCTTGCTGAACATCCTCAACGATGATGCCGAAATCGTGTCGGAGTTTGTCCAGACGCGGATGAAAGCGGACCTGATTTCGGCGAAGGCACTGGAGTGGCTTTCCGATCCCGTGGAGCTGGCGGCCCAGCGGGATCGTCAGAACACGGCGCTTCAAGCGTTGGTCAGAAACGGCAAGCCCGCCGCCGAGATAGCGGCAGACGCCCTCATCGCAGAACTCAGGTCAGGTCACCGGCCCGCGATCGGCACATAGTCGCGCTTCGGTGCGCCCGTGTAGATCTGCCGGGGCCGGCCGATCTTCTGGGTGGGATCCTCGAGCATTTCGCTGAGCTGGGACACCCAGCCGACGGTCCGCGCAACCGCGAACAGCACGGTGAACATCTTGGTCGGGAAGCCCATCGCCTCGAGAATGATGCCGGAGTAGAAGTCGACGTTCGGGTAGAGCTTCTTCTCGATGAAATAGTCGTCCTGCAGCGCGATACGCTCCAGTTCCATCGCAACCTGGAGCAGGGGACTGTCGCGCAGGTCGAGGGCGTCGAGCACTTCGTAGCAGGTCTTCTGCATCACCTTGGCGCGTGGATCGTAGTTCTTGTAGACCCGGTGTCCAAAGCCCATCAGGCGGATGCCGCTGTTCTTGTCCTTCGCCATCTTGACGAATTCCGGTACCTTATCGAGCGAGCCGATTTCGCGCAGCTGGCGGAGTGCCGCTTCGTTGGCGCCGCCATGGCTGGGGCCCCAGAGGCTTGCGACGCCAGCGGCGATCGCCGCAAACGGGTGAGCGCCGGACGAGGCGACGAGGCGAACGGTCGACGTCGATGCATTCTGTTCGTGGTCAGCATGCAGCATGAAAAAGCGGTCCATGGCGCGCGCCAGGACCGGGTTGATCTCGTAGTCCTCGGCGGTGACCGAGAAGCACATGTTGATGAAGTTCTCCGAGTAGGAAAACTTGTTGAGCGGATCGATGAAGCGCTGGCCGAGATTGTACTTCATGCAGCGCGCCGCAAGTGTCGGCAGTTTCGCAATCAGGCGGATTGAGCTGACGCGCCGTTCTTCAGGATCTTCATTGCCCATCGCGCCGGGGTAGAAGGCGGCCATGCCGCCGACAGCGCCGGTGAGCATCGCCATCGGGTGGCTGTCCCGGCGGAAGCCGTCAAAGAACCGGTCCTGCTGGGTGTGAAGCAGCGTGTGCTGGCGGATATCGCGCCAGAATGCATCGTATTCGGTCTTGTTCGGAAGCTGGCCGTTCAGGAGCAGGTAGCAGAGTTCGATATAGTTCGACTTCTCGGCGAGTTGCTCGATCGGGTAGCCGCGGTGCAGAAGGATCCCTTCGTCGCCGTCGATGAAGGTGATCTGGCTCTCGCAGCTTCCCGTCGAGGTGAAACCCGGATCGAGCGTGAAGTGATCGGTCTCTGCGTACAGTTTGCGGATGTCGATGACGTTCGGGCCGTGCGTGCCGGAGTAAACGGGCAGATCAACCTTCTTGCCATCCACTTCCAGTTTGGCCGTGCCGGCGTTCTTTACCTTATTTTCCATCAGCTCTTTCCCTGTTCAGTCCGAATGCAGCAGCGCCTTAGCCGGCGCCGCCGTGAATCTGGTCGTCGATCCGGCTGAGCGCTTCGTCGCGCCCGAGCCAATCCATTACCGGCGCCAGATCCGGCGCGGGAAGCCCGCCCGTCAAAGCCGCCCGCAACGGCGGACCTATCTGTCCCATAGATAGGCCTGTTGCAGTGCAATATGTCGTGATCGTTTCCGAAATGCTAGCGGTTGTCCAAGTGGCAAGACTGCGCAATTCAGGCGAAAGCCCGTTCAGGCGTGCGATGCCCTCATCGGACAAGGCCTTTTTCGCGTTCTTGGAGATTTCCAAAGGCCTGGAAATCCGGAGAAAGCGAAACGCGGTGGCGAGCTCAACGAGGGTGGCGCCGCGGTCCTTCAGATGGGGGAGGGCGCGGCGGACCCGGGTCGCCGTTGATTCGCCGAGGGCGCTTTCGGCTGCGAGGAATGGGAGGAGGAGGTCGAACAGCCGGTCATCGTCCGCCTCCCGGATGAAGTGCGCATTGACCGTCCCAAGCTTCTCTAGGTCGAGGCGGGCAGGGGATTTGTTGATGCCACTGAGGTCGAACAGACGGATCGCCTCTTCCTCGGTGAAGATTTCCTGGTCGCCATGGCTCCAGCCGAGACGAAGCAGGTAGGCTTTCATGCCCTCAGGCAGGTAGCCGAGGTCGCGGTAGACGGTCGTCGACAAGGCGCCGTGGCGCTTGGAAAGCTTGGCGCCGTCATTGCCATGAATCATCGGCAGGTGAGAGAAGTGCGGCACGTCCCAGCCCATCCCATCGTAGATGGGAATCTGGCGGAAGGTATTACGCAGGTGGTCGTCACCGCGAATGACGTGCGTTACGCCCATGTCGTGATCGTCAACGACAACCGCGAGCATGTAGGTCGGTGTATTGTCCGTGCGCAGCAGAACGAGGTCATCTATCTCGGAAGCATGCACCGTCACGGCGCCCTGTACGCCGTCTTCGACCACCCGGTTACCGCCATCCGGCGCGCGCAGGCGAACCGTGAAGGGCGCATCAGCGGACGGAGGCGCGCCGCCATCGCGCCAGGGAGAGCGAAACGGTGCGAGCAATGCGCCGGCTTCTGCGAGGAGCGCGCTGCGCGCCTCGTCGCCAAGTCCTTCCGCGCGGGCCGCGAGACGTTTCTCTTCTCCGAGATCCCGGCGCGCCTGCAGCTCGTCCGCGCTGACATAGCAGCGAAAGGCGGTACCGCGCGCTACCATCTCATGGGCGACATCCGCATGACGTCCCGCGCGGTCCGATTGCATGACCGGCGGCTCGTCCGGCGTCAGGCCGAGCCATTTCATGGCATCAAGGATGGCAGCGGTCGCCTCGGGCGTCGAACGCTCGCGGTCCGTGTCCTCGATACGGAGCAAGAACCGGCCGCCGAACCTTTTCGCGAAAAGATAGTTGAAAAGCGCGGTCCGTGCCCCTCCAATATGAAGCATCCCGGTTGGGGAGGGGGCAAATCGCGTGACGACGCGCATGATCAGGGCATTCTCCGGGATTCGGGGCGGGACCTCCGCCGACGGGGTGCAGAAACACGAGGATGATCCCGAGTGCAAGGGGTAGGGCAGCCCGTACTGAGCACGCTCAAGGGCGCTTCTGCGCTTGTGAATATCGACGCGCGCCCGTTGATGTTCGCATTCGCTATCTGCGGCGGCGCGGCGACCTACTTTTCCATGCCGTTTGAGCCTGTTCTGGCCCATCTGGCCGGCGTTTCGGCACTGGCATTCGCAGTCTGGATTCTGGCCCGGCTCTGGTGGACCTCAGACACCGCGATCACCGTCGTCGTCGTCGTGCTGGGTCTTTCCGCGGGCCTACTGGCCGGCAGCCTTCGGACCCGGCTTGTGGAAGCCCCGGTCGTATCGATCGAAACCGGGCCCGCAATGGTCGAGGGATGGGTTCAGGAAGTGGAACCGGGCCGCAAAGGCGTGCGGCTCGTCATCCGGGTGCATTCGATTGCCGGAATGTCGTCCGAGGATTGGCCGGAATATATTCGTGTGACCCATACCAGCCGGTTGGAAGTCGCGCCGGGCCGCTTCGTGCGGTGCTGGTCTGTCCTGCGGCCCCCGCCGGGACCAGCGATGCCGGGCGAATATGACTTCCGCAGGCAAGCCTGGTTTGAGAAACTCGGCGCGGTGGGTTATGTTCAGGGACGTTGCCGGGGCGGCACGCTGGGGGCGCCCGCGGATGTTGCCGGGAAGGCCTCCCTTGCACTCGGCGCGGCGCGCCGGAATCTTGCTTTGCAGGTAGTTGAGGCCGCAGGCGAACGATCTGGCGGATTTGCCGCGGCTCTGGTGTCGGGGGACCGAAGCTTCATGCGCCCCGAGGACGCCGAGGCCTTGCGGGATACCGGGCTTGCGCATCTGCTGGCGATTTCGGGTCTGCATCTCTCGATAGTCGGGGGACTGGTCTTCCTGCTCGTGAAGCGGACGCTTGTGCTCATCGAACCCCTCGCCTTGCGGGTCGCGGTGCAGAAGCCCGCCGCCGTGATCGCGCTGATCGCGTGTCTGGCTTATCTTATTGTGTCTGGCGCGAGTGTGGCCACGCAGCGCGCCTTCATCATGGCCGCAATCGTTTTCGGAGCCGTGATCTTCGACCGCTCAGCCATCAGTCTGCGGACATTCGCCATCGCGATGATCGCCGTTGTCCTGCTGCAGCCCGAGAGTGTGGTCACGCCGGGATTTCAGATGTCGTTCGCAGCTACGGGCGCGCTGATCGCTGCTTATGAACTTTGGAGGAACCGGCGCGCGGGTGAGGAGCGGGTACTGGGACCTGTCGCTTTCAGCTGGGCCTCAATTGCCATGACGTCGCTCGTGGCAGGGCTCGCGACAATGCCCTACGCGCTTTTTCATTTCGACCGCGCTGCGCCTATCGGGTTTGTTGCCAACCTGGCCGCGATGCCGGTCGTGACGTTTCTTTCCGCGCCATCGGCGGCGGTGGCCTTCATTCTCGCGCCTTTCGGCTATTCCGAAATCGGGTTGCGCCTGTTTGGCTACAGCCTGGAAATGGTTCTGGCGGTGGCGCATTTCTTCTCCCGATTTTCCGAAGAAGCCGGTGCTTCCGATCGTTCGATGCCGGCGGCTTCATTGCTGCTTGCAACGGCGGCGCTGGCCGCGTTCATCGCCTTGAGAGGCACATTGCGCTTCACGGCGACCGCTGCACTGGCCGCGGCGTGCCTCTGGGGGTGGAGCATGACGCCCCGGTTTGTGGCGCACTGGTCGGCGTCCGGCGACCTGTTTGTCGCGAAACCGTCGGGCGGCATCGAGCGCCTCGCGCTCGCCAAAGGCAACAGTCTGGCACCGCTACGCTTCGCGAAGGCGGCCGAAGCCACCTGTAACGAAGCTGACTGCGAGTTTCTGACGCCTTCCGGAGTCCGGATAACAGTATTGAAAGAACCTGATCTGTCGGTCTGCTTCGTTCCGGCGGGCGACGAGCTTGTTTCGGGCTGCACGCCCGACAGCGGTACAGGAGGCCTGACATGGACATGGACAGAGATCGCTGGAAGCGGCGGTCAGACGGTCTATCTAGATGGCCAGACGCTACGGGTCACGACGACGCCTCAATGCGGGGCACGCCCCTGGCATCCCTGTCCGGCGCCGGCCGTGAGCCAGGCACCCTGACCCTCAGTCGTATTTGCGGACCAGGGAGACGAGCCGGCCTTGAACTTCCACACGGTCGGGGCCGAAGATGCGCGTCTCGTAGGCAGGGTTTGCAGCTTCCAGCGCAACAGATGCGCCCTTTCGCCGAAGGCGCTTGAGCGTTGCTTCCTCGCTGTCGATCAGCGCCACGACAATATCGCCGGTCTGAGCGCTGTTGGTGCGTTTTAGGATCACAATGTCACCATTCAGGATGCCGGCCTGGATCATCGAGTCGCCTTGCACTTCGAGCGCAAAATATTCCCCGCCATCGTCGAACTCTGCCGGGGCCGGGACGTGACCGTTATCCTGCTGGATCGCCGAAATCGGCGAACCGGCCGCAATACGTCCGACCAGCGGTATCATGCCGGGGCGGTAGCTTTCGGAGACCTGGTTGGCGACCAGCGCGGGTTTGAAATCCCGGCGCGAGCGGCTCGCGGGCGATGGCGCGGCTGAATCAGGAAGTTTCAGGACTTCCAGCGCGCGCGCCCGGTTCGGGAGGCGGCGGATGAAGCCGCGCTCTTCCAGGGCGGTAATCAGCCTGTGAATGCCGGACTTCGACGCGAGATCGAGAGCTTCCTTCATCTCGTCGAATGACGGCGAAACGCCCGACTCGCGAATGCGGTCATTGATGAACAGGAGCAGTTCTTTTTGCTTGCTGGTGAGCATGGCGGGGGCCTTCCAGAGTGATTCTGTGTTCACAACTGTTCTATGTGTGTTCTCGTTTCGGGTCAACCGTTTGTGGAACGTTTCCGGCGGCAGTAGCCAAAAAAGTCAGTTGGCGTGGCGCAAGGTGGACGTAAAAACGCTTCTGTCCTCGCGCTTCATCAGACTTTCGCCGATGAGGAACCTCCGGATACCGAATGTCCGCAGGCGGCGGATATGAGCGGGATCGGCGATCCCGCTTTCGGAGATCAGATGCCGGTCAGCGGGCATGAGCGGCGCGAGCCGTTCGCTGGTGCCGAGATCGGTCACCATGCGCTTCAGATCGCGGTTGTTAACGCCGACGAGCGGGGAGGGGAGGCGCAAGGCGCGTTCGAGTTCGGCTTCGTCGTGCGTCTCGACTAGAACGTCCATGCCGAGGTCAATGGCCGTCTGGGTGAGTTCGGCAGCGCAGGCATCGTCCACCGCGCTGAGGATGACGAGGATGCAATCGGCACCGCAAGCGCGCGACTCGAGGATCTGCAGCGGGTCGATCATGAAATCCTTGCGCAGCATCGGCAACGCAACGGCGGCGCGGATGGCGGCAAAGTCTGCCAGGGTTCCGCCAAAGCTGGGGCCGTCTGTGAGCACGGACAGACAAGCGGCACCACCCCGTTCATAGTCGCACGCAATATCGGCAGCCTTCGCCCCGGGCAGGATTTCACCGGCGCTGGGAGACTTTCTCTTGATCTCGCAGATCAGGGCGTTCTGACCGGCCTCGGCCACGGCAGACAGCGCGGCGGTGAAGCCGCGAGGCGCGGGCTGGGACGCGGCCTGGTCTTGCAGGCTGGCAAAACTTCTTTCCGTCTTCAGCCGGCGGACTTCGTCGGCCTTGTATTCGAGGATTCGGTCGAGCGCGGTCGTCATGTCGCGAACTCCCCCTGGGAGGCGCGCCGCAAAGCTTCGAGGGCGTCGCGCGCCTTGCCGGAATTGATCGCAGTGGCGGCCTGCGCGGCTCCGGCTCGCAAGTCGGGTGCCAGTCCGCATACGTGCAATCCGGCAGCGGCGTTCAGAAGCACCATGTCGCGGAAGGGGCCGGCATGGCCGTCGAACAGATCGAGTATCGCCCGGGCGTTGCCCTCGATATCGGTTCCCTCGATCATCGAAAGCGGATGCGACTGCAGACCCGCCATGCCGGGATCGACGCGGAACTCCCGCACGCCGGCGGGTGTCACTTCGCAGATCTTGGTGGGTCCGGAGATGGATATCTCGTCGACACCGTCGAGGCCGTGAACGACCCATGAGCGCACGGTGCCCAGTTCCTGTAGCGCTTCGGCCATCGGGCGCACCCATTCGGATGCGAACACGCCGAGCACCTGATGTTGGGCGCCCGCGGGATTGGTCAGAGGGCCGAGGAGATTGAAGATCGTCCGGATACCAAGCTTCATGCGGATCGGTGCAACATGCCGCATCGCGCCGTGATGGCTGCGCGCAAACAGGAAGCCGACGCCTGACGTGTCGATGCAGTTTCGAAGGGTCTGCTCATCGACTTCCAGGTTCACGCCGAGGGCCTCCAGCACGTCCGCTGAGCCCGTCTTCGGCGGTATCGACCGGTTGCCGTGCTTGGCCACGCGCCCGCCTGCCGCCGCAATGACAATCGCGCTCGCCGTGGACGTATTCAGGCTTTTCCAGCTCAGTCCGCCGGTGCCGCAGGTATCGAGCAGGGGACCGTCGATCTGAACCTTCCGTGCATGGCGGCGCATGATGCGCGCGCCTGCGACGAGTTCGCCGGACGTTTCGCCGCGCACAGCGAGGCCCATTAGGAACGCGCCGGTTTCTTCCGGCGAAGCTTCACCCGTCAGGAGCGCTTCGAACGCAAGCTCAAGCAATTCGGCGGGCAGCGGTTCTCCACGTGCAATCGCCTTGAGCGATGTCGAAAGCGCGCCTTCCGTCATGACGGAACCTGCGAGAGGAAGTTTCTGAGAAGCGCGTGACCATGCTCCGTGAGAATGCTCTCCGGATGGAACTGGACTCCAAAGATCGGGCGGGAACGATGGTGGAGAGCCATGATCTCGCCATCCTCCGTGAAGGCATCGGCGATGAGATCTGACGGAAGGCTGGAGGGCTGAACGGCCAGCGAATGATAGCGCACCACCGAGAATTCCTTTGGCAAACCTTCAAACAAAGCCCCGCCCTGATGCGAAATCCGGGACAGTTTGCCGTGCCGGATTTCCCGCGCGCCAACCACATCACCGCCGAACGCCTGGCCGATCGCCTGGTGACCGAGGCAGACCCCCAGGATGGGCAACTCGTCGGGCGCCTTGCGCAGCAGTTCAAGGCAGATCCCTGCCTCGTTGGGCGTGCACGGGCCGGGAGACAGCAGAATGGCGCTGGGTTTCAGGGCCAGTGCCTCGTCGGCGGTCAGTTCATCATTCCGGATGACGTGGGTCCGGCTGCCCAGTTCCTCGAGATAGTGAACGAGGTTCCAGGTGAAGCTGTCATAGTTGTCGATCACGAGGATCATTGGTCAAACTCGTAAGCGGCGGACAGTTCTGCGGCGCGGCGCAGCGCGCCGGTTTTGTGGACCGTTTCGTCATACTCGTACTGAGGCACTGAATCGAGCACGACGCCGCCCCCCGCCTGGATGTGAATCTGCCCATCCTTGATGACGGCCGTGCGCAGCGCTATGCAGGTATCGAGGTCGCCGTTCCAGCCAAAATATCCGACCGCGCCGCCGTAGATGCCGCGCCGCGAGGTTTCGACTTCATCGATGATCTGCATGGCGCGGATCTTGGGAGCGCCGGAAACTGTCCCGGCGGGGAAGCCGGCCAGCAGCGCGTCGACGGCATCCAGGCCTTCGCGCAGGTCGCCTTCGACATGGCTGACGATATGCATGACATGGCTGTAGCGCTCCACCACGAAGCTTTCGGTCACGGTCACACTGCCATAGGCGGCGACCCGGCCGACATCGTTGCGGCCAAGATCGAGCAGCATCAGGTGCTCGGCCATTTCCTTCGGGTCGGCGAGCAGGTCGTCGGCGCGCCGCGCATCTTCCTCGGGATCGCCGCTACGCGGCCGTGTCCCGGCGATGGGCCGGATCGCCACGCGGCCATCTCGCACACGCACCAGAATCTCAGGGCTTGAGCCGACCAGGCAGACGCTGCCGAGGTTCATATGGAACATGAACGCCGACGGATTGAGGCGGCGCAGCGCCCGATAGAAACTGATCGGCTTGCGCCTGAAAGGCGCTGAGAATCTCTGGCTGGGGACCACCTGGAAGATATCGCCGGCCCTGATGTAGTCGCGGCAGATTTCAACGATATCGAAGTATCGTTCCTTGGAGGTGTTCGAATGCAGCGTTACGGCCTCGGCCGCGCCCTCCTTCGGAGGTAACGAGGCCAGGCGTTCAAGGCGAAGCTCGACGTCATCCAGCAGAGCTTCGACGGAGCCTGTGCCGCCCTCTTCCTCGCGGCCGACAATCAACAGCTCCTGATAGAGGTGGTCGAAAATCACGACGACACGTGGGACGATGAGCAGCGCTTCTGGCACACCTAAAACGTCTGGCTTGGTAATCGTGACGGGCTCGACAAACTGGATCATGTCGTAGCCGAGATATCCGAAGGCGCCGGAGGCCATCGGCGGAACACCCGCTTCGGCTTCGGCCCGTGCTTCGGCTACGAACCGTCGAAGAGCTTCGATCGGTGTGCCTTGCTCAATCACCGATTCCGCGAAGTCTTCGCTCACACTTGTTTCGGCAACGCCATTCAGGATGCGGAACCACCGCCCCGGTTCAATACCGATGAATGAGTAACGGCCAAGGCGTTCACCGCCCGCAATCGATTCAAACAGGAAACTGCCAGGCAGTTCGGCGCCGAGCTTGAGCATGGCGCCGACCGGTGTTTCGATGTCTCCAATCCGCCGCCGGATGATCAACCGCGCCGTCATTGGGCTTCCGAGATGGACCGTTTGTAAGCCTCAAGGGCGGCCTGGTTGGTGCGCAGCTTCATCGCTCTGGAAATCTCGGATTGCAGGGCCTCGACGAGATCCTGACCGAGAGCGTTCGAGGTTGCAGCGGAGAGTTCGCCGCCCATACCGGCCATTGCAGACTCGCTGGGCGGCTCGACGGTGACGACTTTGAGAATTACGTAGCGATTGGCGTCAGCCGTCGGAAGGCTGACCGCCTTGCCGAGTTGGGTGCTGAACATCGCCTGCTGGATCGGACCCGGAATGCCGGCCTGACTCGCACTGGAACGTGTCACGGCCTGCGGAAGCGTCTCGATCGGTGATCCGGCCTGAGCGGCGGCCTGCTCGAACGTGTCAGTTCCTGACGCCAGCCGGTCGATCAAACCGTTCACGGCGTCCAACGCTGCACTGTTGCGGCGCTCGGCAACCAGCATGTTTCCGACAGCCGCCGAAATTTCCTCGAAGGCGGGCGTGGTGGGTGGTACGATCTCGCGAGTCGAAGCCACAAAAATCGCGTTGGCGGTGTCGAAACGGCTCGTGAGTTCGCCCTGCTGCAACCGGAAGGCTTGTGCGACGGCGGCCTGAGCCTCGTTCAACAATCCGAACCGCAACCCGGACTCTGTGGCGCCGCTGGCGTCAACGGGAAGGAAGCTGATGACGGGTATTTGAAGGTCACCGGCGACCTGTTCGAGATCGTATCCGGCTGCGAGTCCTTCATCGAGTCTGTCCATCTTGTCAGTAAAAACAATCTGCGCGCGTTCTCCGGCGAGTTCGGCGCGAATGTCCTCTGAGACGTCTTCGATCGGTTTGACCGGTCCCGGCTGGACCGAGATGAGCCGGGCCACGATCCATTGGCCATTCACGTCGCGCGGGCCAAACATCGCGCCACTCTGTTTACCGGCGCCAAACATGGCGTCCCGCAAGGCGCCGTCAGACACTTCCGATGCCCGAGCAGTTCGCAGCACGTTCGAGACGGCGCCGCGCACGGCGTTGGGATCTCCGCCGCCCGCGAGTATACCGAAGGCTTCGCGGGCCGCATCGCGGTTGTCGAATCTGAGTTCAGCAAAAGTCCGCTGATCGGGATCCGAAAAGCGCTCGGATTTTGTCGCTTCGTAGATCGTCGCGATTTCCTGATCGGTCACTACAACCTCACCCAAAAAATCTTCGGCCGACATCCGCAGCAGGTCGATCCCGCGGCGCTCGGGCTGTTTCAACCGTTCGAGGTTCGCGTCGTAGTAGGCTCTGATTTCTTCGTTGGCCGGCGGAACAGGTTCGGCGCCTTTGAGCGCATCGAAGAGGAACCAGGCGACATTGCGGGACTCACCGAAATACAGGATCTGCACGTCGTTCAGAATCTGCGGCGCGTTGATCGCTGACGTCGCCGCTGCCTGCATGGTCTGGATGGTCAAGTCGTCGGCCATCTGCACTTCAAAATCACTAAGCGTGAATCCGAGTTGCTGGACCCGCTGGCGCAGGAGCGTCGGGTCGAGTTCGCCCGTCAGCGGGTTCTGGAAGGCCTCAATCGAGCGGGTCTGTTGCAGGACGGCGTCGGTCGACGGAGAAACGCCGATGCTCGCGCCATAACCGAGAACCGTTATCCGGGCCGTCTCTGATGTGTATATCTGGTCAACGAGTCCGTTCTCGAGCGCCTCGGTCTTGGTCAGCGGTTTTTCCGAGGTTGTGTTGATGTTGCGCAGCACGCTTTCAACCCGCCGATCAAGGTCAATCGGGTCAAACCCGCGCGAACCGGCCTGTGCAATATTTGCACCCAGTCCGTTGCGAATCTGGTTCACGATGCCGTCGACGCCCCAGAACGCCATACCGATGACGATAATCATGACAACAAGCTTGCCGAAGACCGTGTTGGTCAGCCGTTTCATCAAGGCAAGCATGGTGGAATTCTCTTCGGATTGGGTTTGCCGGTTGGCTCACAGCTTGCTAGGCGACGGGCCGGTTACTTGCAAGATAGGGAACGCGGCATGAACCGTAAGCTGATCGCCGGAAACTGGAAGATGAACGGCGTTCCGGCCGACCTCGAGATCATTCGGGACGTGGCTGCAAAGCTTGTCCCCAACAAGGGCCAGCCCGACGCCGTTTTGTGCGTTCCGGCGACGCTTTTGGCTGATGCGGCAAGGCAAGCGGCAGGATCAGCGCTCCTTGTCGGCGGGCAGACCTGTCATTCGCTCGAAAAGGGCGCGTTTACGGGCGATATCTCCGCCCAGATGCTCAAACAGGCCGGCGCCGGATACGTGATCGTGGGCCATTCCGAACGGCGGACGAACCACGGCGAGACGGACGAAATTGTCGCAGCGCAGGCGCGTGCGGCGCTCAACGCGGGCCTGAAGCCGATCATTTGCGTCGGTGAAACGCTGCATGAGCGTACCTCGGGCGCTACGCTCGATGTCATTGGCGGCCAGCTGACAGGTTCACTCACTGGCCTCGAAGCCCCGGAATCCTTCGTACTGGCCTATGAGCCACTCTGGGCAATCGGAACCGGCAAAGTTGCCAGTCCGGCGCAGATCGGCGAGGTCCACGATTTTATAAGGGATTTTCTGGAGCGCCGGTTCGGCGCGCCGGGTCAGTCGGTGAAAATCCTCTATGGCGGCAGCCTCAACCCGGGAAATGCTGCTGAAATCCTGCCTGTTTCTAACGTCGATGGCGGCTTAATTGGCGGGGCGAGCTTGAAGGCTGGGGACTTTCTAGCCATCTACGAGACGGCGGCCGCGCTCGCGGTGTGAACCGTCCGGCTTGGCGAATGCCCGTAAGCGGGATAAGCGAGCGCGAAATTCCCAATTGTCCGGGCCCCGATTCATGCAGAACGTCATTCTCGTCATTCATATTCTCGCCTGTCTGGCGATGATCGGCCTCGTGCTGGTGCAGAAATCCGAAGGCGGCGGCCTCGGGATTGGCGGCGGCGGGGGGAATTCGCTGATGTCGGGACGCGGCGCTGCGGGCGCAATCGTGCGCACCACGATCATCATCGGGGGTATCTTTTTCGCCACCAGCCTGGCGCTGACGTCGATCGCCAACCGCGCAGACATCAACCGGTCAGGAATCGAACGGGCACTGGAAGGCGCGGCGCCGATCACCGCCCCGGATACGCCGGCTGACCTGTTTGACCCGTCCGTGTCGCTTCTGGGCGATGAAACACTGCCCAGCACATCGCCTGACACGACTGACATCATTGATCCCTCGGCCCCGCTGATTGACCCAACGCTGAACGAAGGGGTGCCGCCGGCGGAGACAGGCGTCCAGCCCGAAACGGCCCCGGTCGAAACCAATCCCCAGTAATTTTGGTCTGGCCACGTATTGGCGGGCGCCCTGCCTGCGAATCGTTGCAAGAGTGTGATCCCATGATCCGCTATATTTTCATTACGGGCGGTGTGGTGTCTTCACTGGGCAAGGGCATCGCTTCGGCGGCGCTCGGCGCGTTGCTGCAATCTCGCGGTTATGGCGTGCGGTTGCGCAAGCTGGACCCCTATCTCAATGTGGATCCCGGCACGATGAGCCCGCGCCAGCATGGCGAGGTTTACGTCACCGATGACGGCGCCGAGACAGACCTGGACCTCGGCCATTACGAGCGCTTCACTGGCGTCTCCGCCCGCCAGTCGGACAACATCACGACCGGCCGCATCTATAGCCGCATCATCGAGAAGGAACGACGCGGCGATTATCTCGGCGCGACGATCCAGGTGATTCCGCACGTCACCAACGAGATCAAGGATTTCGTGCTCTCCGATCCGGGCGAAGGTGTCGATTTCGTTCTCTGCGAAATCGGCGGCACGGTCGGCGACATCGAGGGCCTGCCCTTCTTCGAAGCCATTCGCCAACTCGGTCAGGAACTCGGACCCGAACGCACCTGCTTCATTCACTTGACTCTGCTGCCCTACATTCCGGCCGCCGGCGAGATGAAAACCAAACCGACCCAGCACTCCGTCAAGGAACTGCGCTCGATCGGCATCCAGCCCCAGATCCTGCTTTGCCGGTGCGACCGCCCGATCCCAGAAAACGAGAAGAGCAAGATCGCGAGCTTCTGCAATGTGCGCCCCTCCAGTGTGATCGAGGCGCGGGACGTGCGGCACATCTATGACGTTCCGGCGGCCTACCACGCAGAAGGTCTCGACAAGGAAGTGATCCGCCATTTCGCGATTAAGGACGCGCCGGAACCGGACCTGACAGGCTGGCTACGGATTGCCCAGACCATCCACAATCCGGACGGCGAAGTGTGCGTGGCGCTGGTCGGAAAATATACCGATGTGCCCGATGCCTACAAATCGGTGGCGGAAGCGTTGAGCCATGGCGGCGTGGCCAACAATGTCAAAGTCATGGTTCGCCTGATCAATTCGGAAGAGTTCGACGACGACGCGCGCCCGCTCGATATTCTTGAAGGCGTTCACGGGATCATCCTGCCGGGCGGTTTTGGCGAACGCGGCGCGCATGGAAAGATCCGGGCCTCCCGGTTTGCGCGCGAGCGAAAGGTTCCGTGTTTCGGAATCTGTTATGGCATGCAGATGTCGGTGATCGAAGTGGCCCGCAACCTTGCCGGCCTCAAGGATGCCAACACGACCGAGAATGATCGCCGCACTAACCACCCGCTCGTCGGACTCATGGAAGAGTGGACCAGGGGCAACGAAAAAGTCACCCGCGACGAGAATACCGACAAAGGTGGCACGATGCGCCTCGGCGCCTATCCGGCGCGCCTGAAGAAGGGCAGCCGAGTTGCCGAGGTGTATGGCGCGAGCGAAATCTCGGAACGCCACCGGCACCGTTACGAAGTCAACGCGTCCTACATCCCGGAACTCGAAAAGCACGGCGTTGTCTTCTCGGGCCTGTCGCCGGACGGCACCTTGCCGGAAATCTTCGAGATCCCCGACCATCCCTGGTTCATCGGGGTTCAGTTTCACCCGGAACTGAAATCACGCCCGTTCGAACCGCATCCTCTTTTCGCAAGTTTCATCGGTGCCGCCGTCAGGCAATCGAGACTCGTCTAGGGTTCAAGGTCGCGTCACCTGGAACTGGCCGACATTGATCCTGCCATCGCTGAAGCCTGCTTCGCAATAACTGAGATAGAAGTTCCAGAGCCGGCGGAACTGTTCGTCAAAGCCCATCTGCTGGATTTCGCTCCAGCGCGCGTTGAAGGCGCGGGACCATTCTCGGCATGTGCGAGCGTAGTCCTGACCGAAATAGGCTACGCCATCATGGCGCAGTCCGGCGGTCTCCAGATGTTCCTTCAGCACCTTTTCGCTGATCAGCATGCCGCCCGGGAAAATATGCTGCTGAATGAAATCGACGCGCCGGCGGTAGCTCGGAAACAGGTCGTCATCGATGGTAATGATCTGGAGCGCGGCGCGGGCACCGTCCTTGAGCGAGGAAAACACTTTTGCGAAGTAGCTCGGCCAGTAGGGCTCACCAACGGCTTCGAACATCTCGATCGATACGACGCCGTCATAGGTGCCAACGTGTTCCCGGTAGTCTTCAAGCCGGATCTCGACGCGCTCGCTCAGCCCATGCTTGTGCATGCGCTCTTCGGCATAAACTTTCTGGGCCGGCGAGATGGTGAGGCAGGTCACCTTGCTGCCCCGATGCCTGGCAGCATACTCGGCAAAACCTCCCCAGCCGCAGCCTATTTCAAGAATGTGCGAGCCGGGCCCCGCATGAATGCGT
Source organism: Hyphomonas sp. (assembly GCA_041744775.1). GTDB lineage: Bacteria > Pseudomonadota > Alphaproteobacteria > Caulobacterales > Hyphomonadaceae > Hyphomonas. The sequence goes on from JBGTKE010000186.1 coordinate 30,276, forward strand.
TCACAGATCTCATGATACTTGTGCATCTGCGCTTGTTCGAGCGACTGGTTCGGGCTTTCAAAGTAGGCGGACGAATAAGTCATGCTCGGATCGAGCCACTTCTCGTAGAAGGCATTGCCGAGATCGTAGTGCGCCATGATGTTCTTCCTGGCGCCGGCCTTGGAATTCCGGCGATTCAGGGCGTGTCGGACCATGTTCATTGACCGGACGAAAATGTTGCCGCGCGAAAGACGCGACGCCGCGTCGAAGTTTGCCGAGAAGAAACGCAGCACAGCTGTCAGATCAGGCGTCGACCAGTCACCATCCACGTACGACTCGCCAAAGCCAACATCTCCGCCGGAGAGGGCGCGGTTCAAAAACCGGTAGTTGTGCACGTTGACCGTTGCGTCCGGCCCGGGTCCCTCGTTTTGAAACCTGAGATGCACGCCGTTCGGCAGTACGAACGTCAGGGCGCCATAACGTGTACGGATCAAGACCATTGCGGCGATCTTCAGACTGGCCGGAACGCCTTTCAGTTGCCGTACGGTTTGCGGCGTGGCGATGATAGGATCAGTCATGCGGCTGCATCCGGCTTGGTCGCCGCAGCGGGGGGTGCAGAAACCGCGATGGTGGCGGTTTGGCCGGGCAATGCTGGCCGCGAATGGTACTTTGCGCCGCGCATCCACAGCATCAGAGCCTGCCAGTGGATTGCGAACGTCACGCCGAACGTGGACAAGGGATTCCTGAGGGCAAGTTGCATAAAGTTCACCGATGTTGCCTCCAGCTTACGTGCCTTGATGTTCGCCAGATGAGTGCGCGCGCCATCTTTCATGTTCTCCACCACGACATCGAGCGTCGAGTCCGGTTCGCGCAGCGTGAACCGGTACTGACCGCTTACGTCAAAAAAGGGTGAGACATGGAAATGCTTGTCCGCCGAGTGTATGGATCGCGTTCCGTCCACTGCAGCAACGTAGCAGTGCTGTTCGCCGAATGTGTTGCGCACTTCGTAGATAATGCCTCTCAGCTGTCCGTCTCGTCCGTAGCCGTACCAAAGCGAGAGCGGCGCGAACTTGTAGAAGAAGTGGCGCGGAAACGTGACCAGCCGCACCATGCCGGATTGCAGCGTGACGCCCGCCGTTGCAAACAGGTCTTCGGCCCACGCCCTGAGGCTGGCAGTCCGGTTTTTGCCGCCATGATCCTTTTCGTAGAACGAAAACAGGCCCGGCTTGTTCACGGTGAAGCAGTGCGACATCCGTCCGGCTTCGGCAAGCCGGTCGATGTCGATGTCAATCAGGGCAAGCTGATAGCGGAATGTCCGTTCGAACGGGAAAAACCTCTTATGCAGCGTTTGCCCTGCCCATAGTCTCAGTGGCGGCGAATTCACGCTGAAACCTCGGCCTTCGTTTCTGTCTCGAGAGTGTGCCGCCGAGCGGCGACGATGTCCACGCCTTTCGCGGGCCACGGAACGTGTCCGCCGAGTGACAATGCTGGCGAGAGTCCAGATCTGAGTCCGTCTTCATGAAAACCGCGGCCCATCCATGCGCCCGCAAACCAGAGCCCGTTCTGCCCTTGCAGGCGCTTGATCGAGCGCACGGCAGCTTCAGCGGCCGCATCAAATTGCGGATGGTCAAACGAATAGGTGTGGAACGTCAATTCGGGGGAGGGGGGTGTGTCCGGATTGAGCGTGATGAAAACCGGTTTGTTCAGATCGATATTCTGCAGCTTGTTCATCCAGTAAGTGAGACAGATGTTCCCGTCAGCCTGCTTGAGCACATTCCAGCTTGCCCAGGCAGCTTTCCGGTTCGGCATGAGCGCGGGATCGCGGTGCAGATAGATCGTGTTCGGACGATACTTGACGGAGCGAAGAAAGAAGGCCGCGTCGTCATAGTCGCGCTCTACAAGTTGCAAGGCTTCATCCGAGTGGCACGCAAGGATCACATCGTCGAACAATTCCGTCGTGCCAGATGCCAGCACGACGGCGATCCTGTCACCAAACGGATGCAACTTCGCGACACTGGATTGAGTGCGCACGCGTTCGCCCAGTATGTCTGCGACCCGGTTGACATAGTTTCGGCTGCCCCCGGTAACGGTGCGCCATTTCGGCCGTTCCTTGTGCATCAGGCGGTGATTGTCGAAGAACTGGAAAAAGCTGAGGGCAGGGTATTCGAGAATCCTGTGCTCGGGTGTTGACCAGATCGCAGCGCCCATCGGCAGGATGTAGTTCCGGCGGAATTCTTCATCGAACCCATGCCGCTCCAACCACGCTCCCAGAGTGGTGTCGTTGATGGCGCCGGAGGCAAGATCCTTCCGCGCGATGTCATTGAACTTGAGGATCGTCTGCCAGAACCGGTGGAAGCGCAGGTTCAGGAAGTTGCGCTTCTGGGCGAAAATGCCGGCTGGTGTCGAGGCCCATGTCCAGCCGTCCGGATCCGTCACCGAGAAGCTCATGTCCGATGCCTCGGTTTCCACGCCGAGCGTGTCAAAAAACCCGATCAGGTTCGGATAGTTCACTCCGTTGTAGACAATGAACCCGAGGTCGACATTCAATGCGGTGCCATCATAGTCGAGCGTATGGGTGCACGCATGGCCGCCAAGGCGGTTGTCCTTTTCGAACAAGGTCACGTCCGCCGTATCGCGGAGCGCCCACGCTGCACCAAGTCCGGAAATGCCGGATCCAACGATCGCGATCTTCTTCATTCTGCCCTCTGCTCCACTTTCGTATGTTTGTACGCGTCGAGCGCCCGTTGCCGGGCTGAACGGTGGTCAACGATCGGCTCAGGGTAGTCGTTCCCGAGAGCCACACCCGCTGCGCTGCGGATCGATTCCGGCGCTTCAAACGGTGCGTGCAGGAACTTGTCCGGCAGAAGCGACAATTCAGGGCACCATCGGCGCACGTAAGCGCCAGTTTCGTCAAACTTGCTCCCCTGGGTGATCGGGTTGAACACGCGGAAATAGGGGGCCGCATCCGCGCCGCTTCCGGCCGTCCACTGCCAGCTTGCCGCATTGATCGCGGGGTCGGCATCTACCAGCGTATCCCAGAACCAAGTTTCGCCGGCTTGCCAGGGCAGCAGCAGATGCTTCGTCAGGAACGAGGCGGTGATCATCCGTACACGGTTGTGCATCCAGCCGGTGTGCCAGAGCTGGCGCATGCCGGCATCGACAGCGGGATAGCCGGTCTCACCCCTCTGCCACGCGCCCAATGCCTCATCATCTGAACGCCACGGCATCCTGTCGAAGGCGAGATTGTAATTCTTGTGCGCCAGATCCGGATTGAAGTGCAGCAGCATGTGCGAAAACTCGCGCCAGGCAATCTCGGACAGGAAAACCTGGCCTGCGCGTTCGTCGATCCTGCGGGCTTCGATGCCCGCTTTCACGGCCCGCCAGATCTGGGCTGGGCCGATCTCGCCAAACCGAAGGTGCGGAGAGAGACGCGAAGTCGAATCATCACGGTCGGGCCGGTTGCGGTTCTCGGCATAGGCGTTGACCGGGCCATCCAGGAATTCGGCCAGTCGTGTACGGGCGCCGTCCTCGCCCGGCGTCCAGGCATCGGCCAACCCCTGCGCCCAGTCCGGCGCGCGCGGGTGCAAGGCCCAGCTCTCCAACTCCTCGGTTTCGACGCTCTCACTTGTCATGCGCCGGGGTGCCGGAAGCGGTGGGGGCGCTACGTAGGCGGCCTGAAGGGCGCGCCAGAAGGGCGTGAATACCCGGTAATAGCCTCCCGAGCCCGTTTTCAGCGCCCAAGGTTCCATCAGGAGACGCCCGTTGTAGCTCTGGACCTCGATCCCTGCGTCCCTGAGCGCCGCCTTTACGCGCGAATCGGACGTCTTCTCGGCATCGCCGTACCGGCGGTTCCAGAATACGGCCGCCGCGCCAGTCTCCCGGATCAGTCCGGACAGAACCTCGAAGGCGTCTCCCGTCCTGAGAATTAGTTGGCTTCCGATCGCCTCCAGGGACACGGCCAGCGACATCAGGCTCTGGTTTAGCCACCACTTGGCTGCGCCGCCGAGCGGGCGGGCAGTCGTGATGCCTGTTTCGCGAACGTAAAGACAGATCACGGGCGATCCGCTCGCGACCGCCGCGCCGAGGGCCGGGTTGTCGAATAGCCGCAGGTCCTCTCGGAACCAGACAATGGCGGGCGGCGAAACTGACATGAATTTGGGCCAAATCCTGAAGTCCGGTTTCAGGAGATACGCTTGGCGACACGCTTTGGATCAATTCGGCCTGCATGGCCGGACTTTCAACCGGCTGTAGGCGCCGCTATACCGCCCATAACTCAGAGAAAGCGCCAGATGCAGCCCGCCCGCCTTCGCCAGATCATGGACAAAGCGCGGGGTCAGCGCGTGCTTTGCGTCGGCGACGTAATGCTGGACCGGTTTGTCTATGGCGTCGTGAACCGGATTTCCCCCGAGGCGCCGGTACCGGTCCTGCGCCAGACCCGCGCGGCCAGCATGCCTGGCGGCGCTGCCAACGTGGCCCGCAATCTCGCCTCACTCGGGCTCCAGGCGATCATCATCGGCGCGGTCGGCACCGACGAGGCAGGCATAGAGCTAAACGAACTGCTCGAACATTCTCCCGGCATCTCGGCCCGGCTCGTGCCATTAAAAGAGCGACCCACCACACTGAAAACCCGTCTTGTGGCGGGCGGTCAGCAGCTGCTTCGCCTGGATGCCGAGGAAGTCGGCGCGCCCGGTGCGGCGGGCGAGCATGCAATCATTGCCGCGGTCGCGGAACTCGTTCCAACCGTCTCGGCCGTGCTCATCTCGGATTATGCCAAAGGCCTGCTCACCGACGCTGTTTTGTCGGCGATCCTCCAGGCCGCCGCGCAGCATTCCGTTCCCGTGATCGCCGACCCAAAGGGCCGGGATTTCTCGCGTTACGGCGCCGTCGATATCCTCAAGCCCAACGCCGGCGAACTCGGCGCGGCAATGGGCCTGCAAACGACGACCAACGAAGAGGTCGCACTTGCCCTTGAGAATGCGCAGAGACTGCTACCTGCCAAAGCTGTCGTCGTGACGCGCGCGGCGCAGGGCATGTCTTACGTCTCCGCCAGCGGAGAAAGCGGTCATGTCACCGGCAAGGCGCGCGAAGTCTTTGACGTATCGGGTGCTGGCGATACCAGTCTGGCGGCACTGGCAGCGGCCGTCGTGGCCGGTGCAAGCCTTGACGAGGCCGTCAACATTGCGATCCTCGCCTCTGGAATAGCCGTGGGAAAATCCGGCACCGCAACTGTTTCGGCGATGGAACTTCTGGATACCATTCAGGTTTCACACTGGGCGCAGAAGGCGGGCTGCCTGTCGGTTGATGCGATGGTGGGGCAGATTGAACGCTGGAGGGAAGGGGACCTGCGCATCGGATTCACCAATGGTGTGTTCGATATTCTGCATCCTGGCCACGTCCGCGTCCTCGAAGAGTCCCGTAGCCGGTGCGACAGGCTCATTGTCGGTCTGAACTCCGACGCTTCCGTCAAGCGCCTGAAAGGCCCCGAACGGCCCGTAAACGGCGAGCAGGACCGCGCGCAGGTCCTGTGCGGCCTGGCTGCGGTCGATGGGGTGGTCATCTTCGAGGAAGATACGCCCCTCAACCTGATCGCCGCGCTCAAGCCCGACGTGCTGGTCAAGGGCGGCGACTACACACGGGACACGATCGTCGGGGCGGATCTCGTCGAGGCGCGCGGCGGCGAAGTCATCGTCGTGCCGCTGGTGCCTGACCAGTCGACCACGTCGATCATTGCCCGGTCCAGGCGGAGCACTTGACTCCCAATTTGGCGAAGATGCGCTTGTGATCGCCCGTCAAGCCGCCGCGTTTTAGCCCGCTCCGGCGCATGGGAATGAGGGCCGGGGCCCTGCCCCGCCCTTCAGTTTGTCGAGTGCTTCTTGAGCTCGTAGGTGCCGCGCCCGGTCACGTCGAACCAATCCGGAATATCGGGATGGCTGAGCGGCATGTCGGAATCATCGGCCAGCAGGTTCTGCTCCGACACATACGCAATGTAATGCGTCCGCTCATTCTCGGCGAACAGATGGTAAAATGGCTGGTCCTTGTTGGGACGCACTTCCTCGGGAATGGATTCGTACCATTCGTCGGTGTTCGCAAACTGGGGGTCCACGTCAAAAATGACGCCCCGGAACGCAAAAATCCGGTGCCGAACGACCTGTCCGATCTGGAATTTGGCGATGTGCTTGGAAATGGAGCCGTAGTGATAGCGCTCGTCAATCTTCTCCGTCAGCACCAAAGGTTCACGTCTGCGCTGCTTCGATCCACCGAAAATGGTGCGCCACCAAGCGCCCGGGCCCCGTCTACTGGTCATTTTCAGCTCCTATGGTAGAGCATGCCCCAAGTTTGGGTTTCGGGCCACACCATGGCTGACAAAAAAGACGGAACTGGCGGTCGCAGGCGCGGCCCGCCCAGTTCCCAACGGGGAAAGCCGCTCTATGCGGCGGTGGACCTTGGTACGAACAATTGCCGGCTGCTGGTCGCGGAGCCCCGTGGCCAGTCTTTTCGCGTGGTTGATTCGTATTCGCAGATCGCCCGCCTGGGCGAAGGCCTGCACGATTCCGGACGTTTGTCGGACGCTGCTGTCGAGCGGGCGATGAGCGCCCTCCACGCCATCCGCAACAAGCTTAAGCAGCACGGCGTAGGCCGCATCCGGTGCATTGCCACCGAGGCTTGCCGCAAGGCCGTCAACGGGGCTGATTTCATTCGCCGCGTGCAGGATGAGACCGGCCTGACCTTCAAGGTGATCGGCGCCCGGGAAGAAGCCCGCCTGGCGACCATCGGCTGTTACGACCTGATCCTGCCCGAAGTGAAGTCCGTGCTGGTCGTGGATGTTGGGGGCGGCTCGACCGAACTGTCCCACGTCGATGCCAGCGCCACGCGAAACGGCGGTCTGGCCGGCATCCTGCGCGACGCGCCGATCCTCGATTGGACCAGCCTGAAGGTCGGCGTGGTGACTCTGACCGAAGCCGTCGACCTCAGCGATGAAGTGGCTGCCTGGCCGCTGATGCTGGAGCGGGCCCGAAACGCCGTGAAAAGCTGGCCGGCAATCGAACGCGTGGCAAAGCGGCTCGCCGACGATGAGGGCTATCTGATCGGTACCTCCGGAACGGTTACATGTCTCGCCGGAGTTCATCTCAAACTCGACCGTTATCGCCGCGACAAGGTGGACGGCAGCTGGCTCACCCGTGCGGACGGCCGCGCCACCATGGACCAGCTTCGCCATCTCGGTGTTGCAGGGCGGGCGCTGCTTCCGACGATCGGGGAGGAACGCGCGCCGCTCATGCTCGCCGGATGCGCGATTATGGAGGCAGTCTGGGAAGTTTTCGACGCACACAAACTGCGCGTTGCGGATCGCGGGCTGCGCGAAGGCCTCCTATTGTCGATGATGCACGGACAACGGCCCCAACGGCGCCGGCGCCCGAAACGGCCTAACCAACGGCCGGTCCCCGTGGGAGATGGCAATGTCGGATGAAGAGAAGCGGCGCTGGAGGAAGCCGACAACCGAAAAGGCCGGGTCGGGCCGGAGCGTGACGGAGCGCAAGGTAATCGCCCGGAACGCCAAGACCGAAAGTTCGAAAAAGTGGATCGAGCGGCAATTGCAGGACCCCTACGTCCGCAAGGCCATCGATGCCGGCTATCGCTCCCGCGCGGCGTACAAAATGCTCGAGATCGACGAGGAAGCGCACATCCTGAAACGCGGCCAGCGGGTCATCGACCTCGGCTGCGCACCGGGCGGCTGGATCCAGGTCGCGCTGCTGAAAGGCGCAGCGGAAGTCGTGGGGATTGACCTTCTGCCGGTTCAGACCATCGACGGCGCGACGATCATCGAAGGCGACGTCAACGATCCCGATGATGTGGATAAGGTTCTCGCGGCCTTGAGCGGGCCTCCGGATTTGATCCTGTCAGATATGGCTGCCAACACGACCGGCCACAAACAGACCGATCACCTGCGCACCGTTTCGCTGGTCGAACTAGCCGTC
>JBGTKE010000187.1:0-4299 GCA_041744775.1 Hyphomonas sp.
GAACCATCGGGGGCGAGCAGCATGAACACGAGATCGCACGGCCGTTCGTCGATCGCCTCGAACTCGACTCCGTGCAGCAGCCGCATGAAACCGCCCACCGGCTTTTCGAGACCGGCGAGGCGCGCATGCGGGATCGCCACGCCTTCGCCGACGCCGGTGGAGCCGAGACGTTCGCGCTCCATCACGGCGTCCTCGATGACGCGCGGCGCAATGCCGGTCGCTTCGCTCAGCGCTTCGCACAAAACGTGGATCGCCTGCTTGCGGCTCGGAACGTCCTGAAGCGGGATGATCACCCCGCCTTGCAGCAAGGCACTCAGATCAGTGGCCATCAATCTCGGATTCCGTAACACTCAGATGCGGGGCGTAATAGCGGGGTCGACCCAGCCAATGTGCCCGTCGGGGCGGCGGTAGACCATATTCAGGCCATCATGGCCAGCGTTCCTGAACATCAATGCCGGTACATCCTGCAATTCCAGCTGCATCACTGCCTCGGAAACGGTCATCGTACGAATTTGGACACTCGTTTCTGCAACTGTCAGGGGAGCATCCCCTGCCTCTATACGCTCATCATCTGAATCGTCTGTTTCCGAAACCAGAATCAGCGCTTCGGCGGCCAGCGCGGCCGGCATCGGCTGCGGCGCCGAGGCATGGTGGTCCTTCAGGCGGCGCTTGTAGCGGCGCACCCGCTTTTCCATCTTTTCAAGACTGACTTCGAGCGCCGCATAGGGGTCATCGGCGCGCCCGGTCGATTGCAGAACGATCCCGGAAGGCAGATGCACATTGCAGTCGACCTCAACGAACGGACCTTGCTGGGAGACGAACACGTTGGCTTCGCCGGTGCGGTTGAAGTATTTGGCCACGGCAGCTTCGAGGCCAGCCTCGATCCGCTCTCGCATCGCATCCCCGAGGTTCATGTGCTTGCCGGTGATCTGAATCTGCATGAGCGTCTCCTTTGCGCATGTCGGCAGTTTACTATGGCCCAAAGTAAACCGGGGCGCGACCCCCATTAGGATCAACCAAAGGCAAATATCGGTAACCTTCAAGCAACTGCGCGGCGCGCAGCCGCAGAGAAAGCGTCAGGCGCTTGCCTTCCCCGGCTTGGCATAACCATGCTTTTTCAGCAGGCCGCGAAACTGGTGGTAGGTTAGGCCGAGGGCGTCTGCCGCCCTGCCCTGATGGCCCTGCGCGCGGGCAAGGGCGGCGTCGATCAGGCGCAGTTCGTAGAGGCGCACGGCTTCCGGAAAACCACCGGCAACCGTCCACAAGTCGGGGGTCTCTACAGGGGCGTTTTGTGGACGGTTTATGGACTCCTGTTTCGCCGCCCCGGACGGCCTCCAGGGCGACGCGAAAGGGTCGAGCGCAGCGGGATCAAACTGCACCGGATCGGTCGGGGCGGCAATCAGCGCGCGGTGGGCGAGGCGTTCGGCGAAGTTACGCAGTTCCCGCACATTGCCCGGCCAGTCATGCGCCTCGATCGCCTCGATGGCGGAGGGCGCAAAGCCCGGAAAATCCTGCGCGAGTTCCACTGCCATCCGGCGCGCGAAATAGTCCGCCAGCAGGCTCTTGTCCCCGTGGCGCACCCGCAGCGGCGGCAGCGTGATGACGTCGAAGGAGAGCCGGTCCAGCAAGTCCCAGCGGAACTTTCCCGCTTCGGCAAGTCCCGGCAGGTCCGCGTTGGTGGCGGCGACAATGCGCACATTGGTGGTCAGCACCTTGGAGCCGCCGACGCGCTGGAACTCGCCATACTCGACCACGCGCAGCAGCTTTTCCTGCAGCGACTCGCCGGCGGCGGCGATCTCGTCGAGGAAGATCGTGCCGCCATCGGCAAGCTCGAACCGGCCGCGCCGCATGTCGGTCGCGCCGGTGAAGGCGCCGCGTTCATGCCCGAAGAGTTCGGAATCGAGCAACGTCTCCGTCAGCGCGGCGCAATTGACCTTCACGAAGGGCCCTTCCCAGCGCTTCGACAGGAAGTGCAGCCGTTCGCCGATCAGCTCCTTGCCGGTCCCGCGCTCGCCAATCACCAGCACCGACCGGTCCAGCGGCGCGACACGGCTCGCATGCTCCTGCGCGCTCAGCCAGGGCGGCGATTCTCCGACCAGCTGCTTGGAACGGTCCTGCATGAGGCGAATTTAGCAAATATCCTTTGTGAATTCGACCAGTATTTTGGTGTAATTCGCCCATAAACATTCACCCGTATGCACTTTGGAAGTATTTTTCTCATATATTTCAAAGCTCTAAAGAATTAATCCAGAACTGGCACGGTCCTTGAAAACAAGAAAGCATCAGGCGACGGGCGTTGCCAACCAATCGAAGGACAAAAGAAGACGATGAACGACCAGGACTATCGCTACCCGCCCCGCTCCGACACTGGCCGCCTAGGCCGCTGGCTGTCCACGCGCTCCGCTGAAGCCTGGATGTTCTTTGCCGCAGGCGTGATCCTCGGCGGCATCTTCTTCTGATCCGAGACTAAGAAAGGAAACTGACAATGGGTCTCTTCTCCCGCCTCGGCGACATCATCAACTCAAACCTCAATGCGATGCTGGACGGCGCCGAAAACCCCGAAAAAATTGCCCGCCTGATCATCCAGGAAATGGAAGACACGCTGGTCGAAGTGCGCACCTCCGCAGCGCGCGCCATGGCCGACAAGAAGGAGATGGAACGCGAAATCGTCCACTTCTCCTCGGCCCGCGATGACTGGGCTGCGAAGGCTGAACTCGCCATCGACAAGGGCCGCGAGGACCTTGCCCGCGGCGCGCTGATCGCCAAGCAGAAAGCCGACGCCGAGATCGTCCGCCGCCAGGAAGCGATGGTCATCGCCGAGGAAGCCTTCGGCCGCCGTCAGGAAGACTTGGTCAAGCTGCAGGCGAAGCTCGACGAGGCAAAAGGCAAGCACCGCGCGCTGGTGATGCGCCGCGAGGCCGCCGAGCAGCGCATCCGCATGCGCAGCCAGCTGTATGATGGCCGCGCCGACGACGCGATCGCGCGCTATGCCAACCTGGAGCGCAAGGTCGACGAGATGGAAGCCTACGCCGATGCCATCCGCGGCGCCGAGCCGAACCTTGCCGCCGAGTTCGCCGAACTTGAGCAGAACGAGTCGGTCGAGAAGGAACTCGCCGCCCTGAAAGCCCGCAAGAGCCGCGCCCAGTCGAAGAAAGCGGAGGGCTGATCGATGTTGATGTCGATTGTCTGCCTGATGGGCGTGCTCGCCGTCATCTGCGCGCCGGGCCTGATCGCGGAAAGCCGCGCTGAAGCTCGGGCCCGCCGGGCTGAGGGAGAGGCCTAATGGATGAGGCCGCCATCGTCCTGATTGCCGTCACCGGTACGGTCGTTATGTTTGTCATCCTGCCGGGGATGATCCTGCACTACATCACGATGTGGCGCCGGCAGAAGACCCTGCAACCGGATGACGAGCGGATGCTCGAAGACCTGTGGCGGTCAGCCAAGGCGATGGAGCGCCGCATCGAGTCGCTCGAAGCTCTGCTCGACAAAGCCGAAGCGGACTCACCGCGCCGTCCGCCCCGTTCGTCCCGCTCCACGTTCGAAGACTGAGGAAACGCCTCCATGACCCGCCCTCTTGATCCCTACAGCTCCCCCAACCCCAAGCGGTTCTATCGTAAGCGTCATGACAAGGTCGTCGCTGGTGTCTGCGGCGGCCTGGCTGAACGCTTCGGTTGGAATCCGCTACTCGTGCGCATCGCCGCCGCCCTGATGTTCTTTTTTCTGGCCGGCCCGCTGATCGTCGTCGCCTATGTCGTGGTCTGGATGATCACGCCCTATGCTCCGATCGGTTATGGCAGCTACAGCGCCGACGAAGACGCCTTCTGGCGCGGCGTAACCGACCGGCCGCGCGCGACCTTCGGCACCATCAAGTACTCCTTCATGGATCTCGAAGAGCGCCTGAAGAATATCGAACGCACCGTCACCTCGGATGAGTGGCGCCTGCGCCAGGAATTCAAGGACCTCGAAAAAGGCAACTGACACCTGCCCCAAGCAACCACTGACTATCCGACCAAGGACCGGACCAATGACCAAGGGGACTCTTCTTCGCAACAACCGCCTGCTCGGCGCCTTCGCACTGACGGTGCTCTTCGCCGCACTTGTTCTCGCTCACCTGCAGGGCGGCGTCTCGATGCAGCTCGACGAAATGCTTCTGAGTGTCCAGCCACACACCGAAGGCGGCCTCGTCGTCTCCTTCGTGCGGGCTCCGTGAGCCTTGTCAGCCGCGCCGGAGCGTGCGGAAGACAAAGCGCATCGGGCTCACCGCGCGTAGCGCCGGCAGGGCGGCGGACACGGGCGCAC
>JBGTKE010000188.1:0-2407 GCA_041744775.1 Hyphomonas sp.
CGCGACGGCGAGCCGCTGATGCTGCGCCGCCGCCACGAAGACCAGCAGGCGCCGACGCCCGAACTGCCGCGACGGCGGGCGAGCGACCAGCTGTCCGGGCCACCCTCACACGGTTCGGCGCTGCGCGACATTATCTCGGACATTTCGCGCGAGGAATCCGGCGCGCCGGATGACCGCGAACAGCTGGCTGAAACGCTGGTGGGACGCCTGCAATCTTCCGGCATTCCGCTCGGCGAGGTGTTCCGGCCGCGGTCGAAGAAACGCATCGCCTCGGCCAGCCACAAGGGCGACGGGCCCCGGCGCGCCGCGATCCGCGAACAGGCCGGCAAGGAAGTCGAGCGCGTCTCGCACCGCCTGCGGGGCGATCCAAAGCTGATGGACATGGCCCGGCAGTTTGCAGCGCTCGAACAGGCCGACGCCCTCTCCGCGCTGGAGCAGACCCAGAGCACCAGCCGCAATGCCAGCGCGCGGCTTGCGGCGTTCCTGCTGGTGGACGCTGCGCTTTAGGTTTCACGCAGCATTTTTGGCTGGTTCGGAGTATAAATCCGCCAGGGGAGGTGTTGCAGAAGGACCGGGGCGGTATTCTCCAAGCGCTTGATCCGGATGCGGTTTGTTTTCCGGACGGGGCGTTTCCTGTAGGCGCAAGTTTGACTTTTCGCCTCTCCAGACTGTTCCATCCCGTTGCAATCCGTGCACTTCGGATGGCGGTTTTCTCTCATTCATTCTCATTTTTTATCACGCCGTATCGGTTCTTTATCGTCCGGTCTCGCTGCGGGCGAAGGCCGGACGCGGAGGGGTGCTGCGGGAATTCGGACTGTGGGCAGAGTATACCTCCGGCCGGAGGGGTGTGGCGCACGTTCTGGCCGGTTATTTTGCAGCGCGTTGATGCGGCTACGGATTTTTTTTCGGGAGGGGCGCAAAGTGTTGCACAAGTCCTGCTTCCTTCAGATAATCGGTGCGTCGGATTTCGGCCTGCGGCCTCTATCCGACCTACGAGGGGCGAGGCTGGAGAAGGGAGGCTGTTTCAGACGCCGACAATTTCGCTGTCGGTGGCTTCGCTCTTGATCCATTTGATGAAGGCGCGCACGTCGGGCGAGAGATGGCGCCCCTTTGGCCAGACGAGCCAGTAGCCGAAATCGATCGGGATGGACCCGTTGGCGAAGGGCGCGGCGAGGCGGCCCGCCGCGATGTCGTTGGCAGCGATGGCCTGTTTGGCGAGAGCGACGCCCCGGCCCGCGGCGGCGGATTCGATGACGAGGATGCCCTGGTTGAAGCGCGGGCCCTTGGTGCCATCGACGCCGGTCACACCGTGCGCGCGCAGCCAACTGGCCCAGTCGGGGCAGGAGGGGTCGTTCTCCGAGCTTTCGTCGTGCAGCAGCGTATGGTGCTTCAGGTCTTCCGGCTTGCGGATCGCGTCCGGGCCTTCCAGCAGGCGCGGGGAGCAGACCGGCAGCACGGTCTCGTCCAGCAGCTTCTCGGATTTCAGGCCTTCATAATTGCCGCGGCCATAGCGGATCGCGAGGTCGGCATCGGCAGTGTTGAAATCGGTCAGCGACATGTCGGCCGAGATCCAGGCCTCGGTGCCTTCGTTGGAGCGGTGGAATTTCTCGAGCCGCGGGGCCAGCCACTTGGCCGCGAAGGACGGCGCGCAGGAGACCATCACCCGGCCCTTGCGGGCAGGGGCCTGCATGATGCGGCCGGCCTCCGAAATGCGCTCGAAGGCTTCGCGCACCAGCGGCAGGCTCGCCTGCGCGGCGTCCGTCAGCAGGACGGAACGGCCCGTACGCTTGAACAGCGGCGTGCCGGCGAAGTCTTCCAGCTGCCTTATCTGCTGCGAAATCGCGCCCGGCGTGACGTTCAGCTCCTCGGCGGCCTGGGTGAAGGACAGGCGCCGGGCGGCGGCTTCGAAGGCCCTGAGGGCGTTCAGCGGGGGAAGGCGGTCAGAGGGGTCGGACATGGATAGTTTCTCTAAAAGATAGACTTAGGGGTTGCCCGTTGCTGCGGGGCCGTCAAGGAGGTTGTGTGCATGTGTCCCTCCAGAACCGCTAAACAAGAGAGTTGCGCCTGATGCGCCAGTTTCCGGCATTCTTTAACCTCGACGGCGTGCGCATCGCGGTGTTCGGGGACGGCGAGGAGGCGGCGCGCAAGCTGCGCCTGCTGGTGTCGTCGCCGGCGGAGCTGGTGCTGATCGGCGGATTTGCGGATGGGGCGCTTGCCGACGAGTTCGACGGACGCGTGACAGTGTTTGACCGCGCCGCGCGCGACGCGGCGCTCGAGGACGCGCGCCTGGCCATCATCGCCGAGACCGACGGGACGCATCGTTCCGAAGCGCTTGCCGCTGTCCGCGCGCGGAACATCCCGGTCAACGTGGTCGACCAGCCGGACGACTGCGACTTCACCGTGCCGT
>JBGTKE010000189.1:0-3476 GCA_041744775.1 Hyphomonas sp.
CGCCGGGTTCGGGCGGCGCTTCACCTATTACGATGGCTTCGTGTTCGAAGTGCTGGCCGAGGGCCTGTCGCCGGCGCAGCCGGTGGCGGCCGGCGGGCGGTATGACGGGTTGATCTCGGGTCTCTCCTCAGGGCGCGTCTCGGCCACCGGTATCGGCGGCGTGGTACGGCCTGACCGGATGGTGCGGGTACGGAGGGCAGGGGCATGAGCCGGCTGGCGATCGCGATCCCCTCCAAGGGCCGCCTCAAGGAACAGACCGAAGCCTGGCTCACCGGGATCGGCCACCCCGTCCGCCAGATCGGCGGCGAGCGGGGCTACACCGCCGAGATCGACGGGCTCGACGCCGAAGTGCGCCTCCTCTCGGCCCGCGAGATCGCTCAGGGGCTGATCGAGGGGAGCCTGGATTTCGGCGTGACCGGCGAAGACCTGCTCAACGACCTCGCCCCGGACGGGCCGGAAGATTTCCGCGTCCTGAAGCGGCTCGGCTTCGGCGGGGCGGATGTTGTCGTCGCGGTTCCGCAGGCCTGGTTTGACGTGGACTCGATGGCCGATCTCGAAGCCGCGGGGGCCGCGTTCCGCAAGGCGCACGGCCGGCGGCTCCGGGTCGCCACAAAATATCTGCGCCTGACGCGCCGGTATTTTGCCCAGAAATCCGTCGGCGAATACCGGCTGGTTGAAAGCGCGGGAGCCACCGAAGCGGCGCCCGCCACCGGCACGGCGGACGTCATCGTCGACATCACAACCACCGGCGCCACGCTCAAGGCGAACGGCCTGAAGATCCTGCGCGACGGGGTGATCCTGCAAAGTGAGGCCGCGTTCACGCAATCTGTGCGTGCCGCCCTGGGCAGCGCGGCGCAAACTGCAGCAGATACGCTGATTGGCGCCCTGTCGCGGTCAGATCACTCCGCCTGAAAAAATGTTTCGACACATTCTTGACACAAGTCCGGATTCGTTGCCGTATGGGTAGGCAAGTTTCTGGGAGGAAACGCTGCAAACGGTGGAGGGGCGCAGCTAGCCGGCAACGGCGCTGCGCCCCTTTTTTATTGCGGCGTCTGTTTGCCGTGCTCATGCGCGTTCCGGTCGCCCCTTTCGGGGAAGGCCGGGCTCCGGAAATGACAAGACTTCAGGGGAGTCGAGGGGCGTCGGAGGGCCTTGCCATCCAGAACCCGGCTTCACGAATAACGATAAACACATATCGATAAGCGTCAATATAAATTATCGCTATTCGATCATTTGCCCGATTAATTCTCTGTAACCCGGCCCGCCGAGTTGACTTGCCGCGCGGCCGCCGCCAAGCGTGGCCGCGATCACACCCCATGCGAATCCGCCGGAGCTGCCCATGCCAGAGGACATCATCAATCAGGACCCGCGCCAGCATATCCTGCCGGTCTACCGCCCGCCGGAGGAAGTCTTCGTCGAGGGTCAGGGCGCCTATCTCTTCACCGAGGATGGCCGCCGGTATCTCGATTTCATCGCCGGAATCGCCGTGACCGCCCTCGGCCATGCGCATCCGGCCCTGGTGGACGCGCTTCGCGACCAGGCCGGCAAGCTCTGGCACACGTCCAACATGTTCCGCGTCAAGGGGCAGGAAGAGCTCGCGGACAAGATCTGCCGCGACACCTTTGCGGACCGGGTCTTCTTCACCAATTCCGGCACCGAGGCCGTGGAGTGCGCGATCAAGACGGCGCGCAAGTATCACTGGTCGAAAGGCAAGGCCGAGCGCCTGGACATCATCACCTTCACCGGCGCTTTCCATGGCCGCTCGATCGGCGCGATCAATGCCGGCGGCAACCCGAAATACCTCGAAGGCTTCGGCCCGAAATTGCCGAACTTCGTTCACCTCGAATGGGGCGACCATGACGCGCTGAAGAAAGCGGCGGCCGAGCCATCCGCTGCGGCGATCTTCGTCGAGGTCGTGCAGGGCGAAGGCGGCGTGCGCGCCATGCCGGAAGTCTGCATCAAGGGCCTGCGCGAGCTGTGCGACGAACACGGCCTCCTGCTGATCTTCGATGAAGTGTAGTGCGGCATGGGCCGCACCGGCAAGCTGTGGGCCTATCAGTGGGCGGACGGTGTCGAGCCGGACATCCTCTGCGCCGCCAAGGGCATCGGCGGCGGCTTCCCGTTCGGGGCCTGCCTGATGACCGAGGCCTGCGCCGAGCCGATGCAGCCGGGCAGCCACGGCTCGACCTATGGCGGCAACCCGCTCGCCATGGCGGTCGGCAATGCCGTCTGGGACGTGATCTCGGACGAGGCCTTCCTCGCCAATGTACGCCGCGTTTCGGGCGCCCTGCAGCAGGGGCTGAAGAGCCTCGCGGATACCCATCCGGACAAGGTCGAGGGCGTCACCGGCAAGGGCCTGCTGACCGGCATCAAGCTGAAGGCGGACCCCAAGGCCGTGCAGGGCCTCTGCCGCGATGCGAACCTGCTGGTCGGCGTCGCCGGCAACAACGTGCTGCGCCTCGCGCCGCCGCTGGTGATCGAGGACGCGCACGTGCGTGAGGCAGTCGGCATCCTGGACGCGGCGCTGACAGCGTGGAAAGTCGCCTGACCGCCGTGCCTGTCCATGCCGGTTCCGCATCGCCGTGATGCTCCGGGTACAGAAGGCGCCGTGACTGCTGGGATAGGGGGCAGGACCCTCACCTTCCATCGCTTCGCGGTGGGAGGTGAGGGTCATCAGGCCGAACGCTACCGCCCGAGCCGCCGCCGGAACTCGTCATACCCGAAATCCGAGACCTGCTCGACGCGCCCGTCTTCCCAGCGGATGGCGAGGTTCGCCAGCGGCGTGCCGTTGAACGTATTGGTCTTCACGAAGGCATAGTGCATCTGGTCGGTAAAGATGATCTCGTCGCCGGGCGCCAGCGGCTTGGCGAAGGAATAGTCGCCGATGATGTCACCGGTCATGCAGGTCTTGCCGCCGAAACGGTACGTATGCGGATGTTCGCCCGGTTGGCCCGCGCCGATCACGTCGGGCCGGTAAGGCACCTCCAGCACGTCCGGCATATGGGTCGAGGCGGAGGCGTCGAGGATCGCAAGGTCCATCGCGTTCCAGTGCAGCGCGAGCACGGTCGCGTGCAGCTCGCCCGTGTTGACCACGAGGCCGGCACCCGGCTCTAGGATGACCTCGACGCCGAAGCGCGCCTTGAATGTCCGGATGGCCGCGATCAGTGCGTCCACGTCATAGCCCGGCTTGTTGAGGAAATGCCCGCCGCCGAAATTCACGGCCTTCACCTGGCCGATATAGGAAGCAAAGTGTTCGGAGACATACTCGATCAGGCCGACCGAGCCTTCAGCCATGCTCTCGCAGAGGGCGTGGACATGGAAGATGTCGACGCCGGACCAATCCACCTGCGCCAGCTTTTCCGGCACTTCGCCAAAGCGGCTGGTAGGCGCGGTCGGGTTGTAGAGGTCGCCGCCGAGCGTGGCATTGGAATAGCCGGGGTTCACCCGCAGCCCGACATGGCAGCCGGCATCGCGCG
>JBGTKE010000190.1:0-5569 GCA_041744775.1 Hyphomonas sp.
GGCTGGTACATCTTCGCGCTGGCCTTCTCGATCCCGGCCGTCTTCCTCGTGCATTTCGACGCGGGCTGGTGGCAGAACCCGAGCGCGGGCGAAGGTGCGCTGGCCGGCCTGATGGCGGGCGCCGTGCTGCTGCTGGCCGCCGTCTGGGAATTGCGCAAACAGCCGCCCGAATTCATGGATGTGGAAGTAACGCCGGAAACCATGGCGAACCCTGCCGTTGCAGCGGCCGTGGCGGCCCAGCAGGCGCGGGTGTTCGCCCGGCCGGAAAAGCCGGTGAAAGTGAAGAAGAAACACCCGCCGGTCTTCGTGCCGGACATCGTCGTCCAGCGCCAGCGTGCGATGTTCATCGCGCAGGCCCGGCGCCAGAAAGCCGCCCGCGCGGCTGCGCTGGCGCGGCGCCGCGGGGAATGGGACGACGAGGAAGAAGCGGCCTGAACTTCGCCGCAGCCGTTGCCGGACGGTCCGCAACGGCCTAGCCTCCCTGCAGAACACAGGTCCGGGAGGGGACGCGCATGATCCGACGCATTGCAGGCGCTGCACTGGCCGTTCTTTCCGCCTGGCTGCTCTGGCAGGGCATCGCGGCGGTTGACCTGATTGTCAGCCGGGGCAGCCCGCTGGATGATGCGCTGCTGCAACCGCCGACAAGCCTGTGGCGGATCCTGGCCTCGGGTCTGGCGCTGATCGGCGGCGGTCTCGCCGCGCTGAATATCCGGGGCGGTGCCTGGCTGGGAATGACCGGCGCCATCCTGTTCGCGGCGCTCGGCGGGACGCTGGCCGCAATGGGTACCGATTCGAGCCTGTGGATGGATGAAGTGATCTGCGGCGCCGTGATGATCGCGCTCGCCAGCGTGGTCGCTTACGTCAAGCGCGGCTAGGTCCAGAATCCGGCCCTTGCGGATTGATTTCGGGGCGGGAAGGCCTAGGTATGCGGCGCAATCGAATCGCGCCCCGCACCCGCCCGCTAAAAGGAATATAATCCCATGGCAGAGACCTATGACGTCGTCATCATCGGCGGCGGACCCGGCGGTTACAATTGCGCCATACGCGCCGGCCAGCTGGGCCTCAAGGTTGCCTGTATCGAGATGCGCGGCACGCTGGGCGGCACCTGCCTGAATGTCGGCTGCATCCCGTCCAAGGCGCTGCTGCACGCCTCGCACCTCTTCCATTCGGCGCAGCATGATTTCGCGGGTCTCGGCATCAAGACCGGCAAGATCGAACTCGATCTCGCCCAGATGATGGCGCAGAAATCGGACGCCGTTGAAGGCCTGACCAAGGGCGTCGAGTTCCTGCTGAAGAAGAACAAGGCCGAATATATCAAGGGCCGCGGCAAGATCCTCGGCAAGGGCAAGGTTGAAGTGGCGCTCGCCGAGGGCGGCACGCGCGTGCTGGAGACCAGGAACATCGTAATCGCGACGGGCTCCGAGCCCGCCACCCTGCCCGGCGTCGAGATTGACGAGGAGCGCGTCGTCTCGAATGTCGGCGCGCTGAGCCTGAAGGCGGTGCCGAAGAAGCTGGTGCTGATCGGCGCGGGCGTGATCGGGCTCGAGATGGGCTCGGTCTGGGCGCGGCTGGGCTCGGACGTGACCGTGGTCGAGTATCTCGACCGTATCCTGCCGCCGGCCGACGCGGAAGTCGCGAAAGAGGCCGAGCGCACGTTCAAGAAACAGGGCCTGACCTTCAGGCTGGGCACCAAGGTGACCGGCGTCGAGAAACAGAAGACCAAGCTGAAGGTGAGCATCGAACCCGCCAAGGGCGGCGCAGCGGAGACGCTGGACGCGGATGTCGTGATCGTCGCCATCGGCCGCAAGCCGTATACGGAAGGTCTCGGCCTCGAGGCCGTGGGCGGCAAGACCGACAAGCGCGGCGTGATCGAGGTGACAGACCATTTCAAGGTGGCCGACGGCGTCTGGGCGGTCGGCGATTGCATTCCCGGCCCGATGCTGGCGCACAAGGCTGAGGACGATGGCACAGCGGTCGCCGAGCTGATCGCCGGCAAGGCGGGGCATGTGGACTATAATCTCGTGCCGAGCGTCGTGTACACGAACCCGGAAATCGCCTGGGTCGGCAAGAACGAGGAAGAGCTGAAGGCGGCAGGCGTCGAATATGTGAAGGGCAAGTTCCCGTTCATGGCAAACTCCCGTGCACGGACGAACCATGAGACATTGGGCTTCGTGAAAATCCTCGCCGAAAAGGGCACTGACAGGATTCTCGGCGCGCACATGATCGGCGTCGGCGTCGGCGAGATGATCGCGGAGGTCGTCGTGGCGATGGAGTTCGGCGCGGCGTCCGAGGATATCGCCCGCACCAGCCATGCGCACCCGACGCTGTCGGAAGCGGTACGCCAAGCCGCGATGGGCGTCGAAGGCTGGACGATGCAGATGTGAGGTGCGCCCGCGCCGCACCCCTACTCTACACAGCAGGCTGAGAATTGACGCGCCTTCCGGCTGGACGCCGCGCGCGCCTCACCTTACTCTGCGGCGCATGTACAAGCATGCCGGAGCCGGTTGGAGCATCAGGCCGTTCACCGCAGCGGATGCGGGGCCGTGCCTGTCGATCTTTCGCGACTGCCTGTCGGAAATGCCCTGGCGGATTCGCAATCGCGGCCAGTACATGATCCTGCGCCGGTCGCTGACGCCGATGAACGCCTGGATCGCCGAGGAGCCGGATGCAGGGCTGATCGGTTTCCTGACCGTGCAATTGCCGCAGGATTATATCGACCACCTGTTCGTCGATCCCGACTGGCGCTTCTGCGGCGTCGCCCGCGGCCTGCTGGAAGTGGCGCGCCAATCCGCGACCGGCCCGCTGAGTCTGGATGTCGATGCCGAGAACCTCGGCGCGCGGCGGGCCTATGAGGCGCTGGGCTGGCAGGTGGTGGCAAGCACGGGCAGCACAAGCAAGGCGCGCCAGATGCGTCTCGTCAGCCCCTGAGCTTGCCCCGCAAGATGCCCCCTGGCCCTGAAACCCTCTATGCGGCGCCCGCCGAATGGGTGGCGCGCGGCGCGGGCGCGCAGGGCAACCTCTTCCTCACGGGCCGGGCGGGCACCGGCAAGACGACGTTGCTGCGCAAGTTCCTCGCCGAAGCGGGCGACAAGGCGGTGATCGTGGCGCCGACGGGCGTCGCCGCGATGAATGCGGGCGGGCAGACGATCCATTCCTTCTTCAAGCTGCCGCCGCGCCTGATCGAGCCGCAGGACGTGCGCCGGCTGCCAAATGCGCGGGTGGTGCGCGCGGTCGACACGGTCGTCATCGACGAGATCTCGATGGTGCGCGCCGACATGCTGGACGCGATCGACCGCAGCCTGAAGCTGAACCGCGGATCGAAGCGGCCGTTCGGCGGCGTACGGATGATCCTGTCGGGCGACCTGCACCAGCTGCCGCCGGTTGTCTCCAATCAGGAAAGCCCGATCCTCGAGGAGCGCTTCGGCGGCAATTATTTCTTCAATGCGCCGGCGTTCAAGGAGGGCGAGTTCTCGCTGCTGGCGCTGAAACATGTGTTCCGGCAGGAGGACCCGCGTTTCCTGGCGTTGCTGGGCGCGCTGCGCTCGGGCCGTGTGACGCCGAATGACGAGTTGACGCTGGCGCGGCTGGTCTCGGCTCGCAGCGCCTCGGACGCCTCCGAGACGCATGTCGTGCTGACGCCCAACAATGCCAACGCCTTCCGCATCAACCAGACGCGGCTGGCGGAGCTGAAGGGCGAGGCCCGCAAGTTTCCGGCGGATGTGCAGGGCCAGTTCGACGAGAAGAGTTTCCCGACCGAGTCTGAGCTTGAACTGAAAGTCGGCGCGCGGGTGATGCTGATCCGCAACGACCCCGAAGGGCGCTGGGTGAATGGCACGCTGGGGCATGTCGAAGGGTTCGGGACCAGGAGCGTGATCGTGAAGATTGCCGGCCGTGTCTACGAGATCGAAGCGGCGGCGTGGGAGAAGTATCGCTACGATTTCGAGATGGATACCAAGAAGGTGAAGCGCGAAGTCGTCGGCACGTTCAAGCAGGTGCCGCTGCGGCTGGCCTACGCCGTGACCATCCACAAAGCGCAGGGCCTGACGCTGGACAATGTGTTCATCGACTTTGATTCCGGAATGTTCGCCCACGGACAGGCCTATGTGGCCTTCTCGCGGGCGCGGACACTCGAGGGGCTGGAAATCTCGCGGCCGCTGCGCCCGCGCGACCTGGTTCTGGACCGGGAGGCATTTGCGTTTGGCGCGCTCGACACGATCGAGGATACGCCGAATTACCTGCTCGCGAAATTCCGCAAGGACGAAGGCATGCTCGTTTAAGCGAGCTTGCGGATCTCGTCGGCGAGGGCGCGGTCCTTGTCGGTAACGATGGTTTCCAGCGCGCGGACGCGGTCCTTGAGGCGCAGGATGTCCTCGCGCATGGCGGCCACGTCGGCCTGCGTGGATTCATCGGCGCGGGAGTTGGCGCGGGTTTTCAGGTAGGTCTGGTAAACCCCTGCCCCGACGCTGATCGCGACGATGAGCACCACCATTTCAAACGGACCCATGTTCTCGTCCTCCAGTTCGCGGGAAATATGCCCCAAAGGGGCGTTGAATGAAAGTGCGGGTCAGAGCCCGTCGAAATCGCGGCGCAGGCGCCAGTCGCTATCGGTGATGATCCGCTCCAGCGTGCGCACCCGTTCGGTGAGCCGGTCGATCTCGCTGTCGCGCGGATCCGGTCCGGCCACCTGCGCGCGCCGGCGGCAGCTGCGACGGCCCATGAAGAACCAGGCGATCACGAAACCGAAAAAGATATAGAACACCGGGCTCATCGTCTCCTCCCTTGCTTATCGATTATCAATGTGGGGAAGTTTGGAGGCGACGCAAGGGGCGGGAAGGAAAAAACCGGCGCCGGGCGGGGAGGCAGTTGCGGCAAAACGCCGGACCGCTAGATGGTCGCCATGAGCCGCGTCACTGTCGTTCCCCACGATCCTGCTTGGGCGCGCGCCTTTTCCACGGAGGCCGCAGCGATCAAGGCCGCGTTGGAAGGCGTTGCCGTCGTGCTGCATCATATCGGCAGCACGGCCGTTCCCGGCATCCTAGCAAAGCCGGTCATCGACCTGCTGGGCGAGGTCGCCTCGCTGGCGGCGCTGGATGCGGCCACCGGAAAGCTGACATCGCTGGGCTATGAGGCGCTCGGCGCCAACGGGATCGAGGGCCGGCGGTATTTCCGCAAGATCGGTCCCGGCGGCGAGCGCACGCATCACCTGCATGTCTTCGAGACAGGCTCATCGCATGTCGAACGGCATCTGGCGTTCCGGGACTATCTGCGTGCGATGCCGGAGGTGGCGCGCGCGTATTCTGACCTGAAGGCGCAGCTGACCCGCGATCCGGATTGCCCGCGCGGCGCCTATATCGAGGGGAAGGCGCCGTTCGTGCTGCAGACGGAAAAAGCCGCGCTGGACTGGTATCGCCAACAGTCCGGCTAGCGCCCCGTCGAACCGAACCCGCCTGCCCCGCGCTCCGTGGTGCCGAGTTCCTCGACTTCGCTCCAGGCAAGCCGTGTCACCGGAGCGAGGACGAGTTGGGCGATGCGTTCGCCGCGTTTGATCGTGAAGGCTTCGGCGCCGAGA
>JBGTKE010000191.1:0-4069 GCA_041744775.1 Hyphomonas sp.
GGACGGTGCATTCAGGAAAGCGCGCACCGTCTCGCGCGCGGCCTCGTAAGCTTCTGTCGTCTCGTTGGCGAGCGTATGCAGGCCCCGGTGCACGTTGGCATAAGCCGTGCGCATCTGGTTCGCCATCGCGTCGATCACGGCGTCCGGCTTCTGCGCGCTGGCGGCATTGTCAAGATAGACGAGCGGATGCCCGTTCACCTGCCGGGACAGGATCGGAAACTCGGCGCGAATGGCGGGGAGGTCGAGACTACGCGGCATGGTTCAGCCAGGCCTGCGCCTCGGCGCGCAGCGCCTCTTCCAGGTCGCCTGCGCTCTCCAGCGCCTGCGCAATGAAAGCCTCGGTCAGCATGGCCCGCGCTTGCGTCAGCGGAATGCCGCGTTGACGCAGGTAGAAGAGTTGGGCCGCATCCAGCGCGCCGGATGTGTTTCCGTGCGCACACTGAACATCATCGGCAAGGATTTCGAGTTCAGGCTTGGCAAACACCTCCGCGCCCTCCTCCAGCAGCAGCGCATTGTGCTGCATCGAGGCATCGGTCTGCTGGCCGGACGTGCGCGGCACATGGAACTTGCCCTGGAACACGCCGCGCCCGCCATTGAGCACAGCGCCCTTCGTCAGCTGCCGGGTAATGCACGCCGGCGCGCCGTGGCGCACATGCGTCGTGATGTCCGCCTGCAGGCCCGCGCCCGCAAGGTAGGCCGCATTCAGCGTCGCCTTCGAGCCTGTCTCGCGGTGCACGAGGCGCGTCTCGAGGCGCGCGATCTTGCCGCCGAACGCGAGGGTCGTCTGCACGCTTTCGGCGCCCGCATCCTGCTCGATGATTGCTGTCACCGCCTGCGCTTCGCCGGCCCCGCCGATCTGGTAGACCGTGCGATTGAGGCGCGCGCCGTTGTTCAGTGTGAACTCGATGAGGGCCGTCGAGAAGGCCGCACCGCCAAGATGGCTTTCCGACACATGAAGATCCGCCCCCGGACGAAGCAGGAACACGATACGAGCCGCATTGATCGCCCCCGGGCCTTCAAACACCATGTGCAAGTGCACGGGCACACCGGCGCTGACATCCACCAGCAGAGTGCCCGGCGTCCTACCTCCCGAGAGGGCAGCCGC
The DNA here is from genome assembly GCA_041744775.1 of Hyphomonas sp. Classification (GTDB taxonomy): domain Bacteria; phylum Pseudomonadota; class Alphaproteobacteria; order Caulobacterales; family Hyphomonadaceae; genus Hyphomonas. The sequence goes on from JBGTKE010000191.1 coordinate 1,106, forward strand.
CAGCGCGCCCAGCGGCGCATCCTCGGCCCCGCCCATCGCCTGAACGTCTTCCTTCGCCAGCAAGCGCAGGCCCGCAGGCAGAGCGGCCGGCGGAGCATATCCAGCCGGGGTGAAACGCAGCGTGGCCACCCCTTCACGTGCCAGCGGATCACGCGCAGGCGCCGTCTTCGGCACATCCAGCGACGTCACGGCCGCCTTGAAATCCGTCCAGCGCCAGCCTTCGATGCGGCGGCCCGGCAGGCCGGTCTGCGCGAACGCCTCGAACAGACGCTCACGGCGCGGGTCTTCCTTCAGCGCAGCATAGCGCGCAACCAGTTCGAGTTCCGCAACCGTCGGATTACGGATCAAGTCTTTGAGGGCGGCGGTGCTCACACGGCCTCCGCGATCACGCCGTCATAGCCCTCGGCCTCAAGCCGGTGCGCCAGTTCCGGCCCGCCCGTCTTGATGATGCGGCCCCTGGCCAGCACGTGCACCTTGTCCGGCTTGATATAGTCGAGCAGGCGCTGGTAGTGCGTGATCACCAGCATGCCGCGGTCCGGCGAACGCAAGGCGTTGACGCCTTCGGCCACCGTGCGCAGCGCGTCGATGTCGAGCCCTGAATCAGTCTCGTCAAGGACCATGAAACGCGGCTCCAGCATCATCATCTGGTAGATTTCCAGCCGCTTCTTCTCGCCGCCGGAAAAGCCGACATTCACGGCCCGCTTCAGCATCTCGGGATCGAGGCTCAGCATCTTGGCGATCTCGCGCGATTTCTTGATGAAGTCCGGCGCCGAAATCTCTTCCTCGGCGCGTGCCTTGCGCTGCGCGTTCATGGCGGTGCGCACGAAGGTCATCACCGGCACGCCGGGAATCTCGACCGGGTATTGGAAGGAAAGGAAGATACCCGCCGCGGCGCGCGCCTCGGGTTCCATCGCCAGGAGGTCTGCCCCGTCCAGCGTCGCGGTGCCGCCAGTCACGCCATAGCCTGCGCGGCCGGTCAGCACATAGGAGAGCGTGGATTTGCCCGAGCCGTTCGGGCCCATGATGGCGTGCACTTCGCCCGCGGGAATGGCCAACGTCAGCCCGTGAAGGATGGTCGTCACATCCTCGCCTTCGCCGACGGTGGCGGTCAGGTTTTCAATCTTCAACATGCCGGGGATTTAGGGCGCCCCGGGGGGATTTGAAAGCACAAAGCGGTGTTTGCCGCAGCCGCAATACGGGTTTCCCCTGTTTCAGGCCGCCGCATGGCCTACTCCCGGACGCCCTGAGTGCGGCCGCTTCGGGACGAAACGCAGCAAGTTCCGGGCTGGATCAGAGGGGATCGGTCTCGGCGGTCTCGCAGAACGGCGCCGGGTCGATGCCCTCGGCGATCCGGATAACCTCGCAGGCGGGCACTGTCAGGGGCGGCCCGCCCGGTTCCGGGTTCGCCCGGTTAACTACCGCCGCGATTTCCTCGAGCGCGCCATCCGTGACACGGTAGTACCCGGTTTCCCATTCCGAAGCGCTGGAGCGTCCCGAAGCGGCAATCAGGCCTTCCGGTGTCTGTCCGATGCTGACACCGCTCAGTTCACCGGCGCGGACGAACATCCCGTCCGCGCCTTTCAGCCAGACGGCATAGTTCGTGTTCACGTTCCCGGTCAGCAGCGGCACCATGATGTCGAGCGCGCCGTCGCCGTCGATGTCCTCGACATACGGATAGGAATAGGAGCCGATGGCTGTCTCGTCGATCAGCTGTAACGCGTTGCCGTCCGTATCCGCGACTTCCAGGCGCAAGGTGCCCTCGCCTTCGACCATCGGATCAGACGAGACGAACACGCGCGGCTCGCCTGCACCCAGCTCGATCTGGCAAAGCGCGATCTGCGCGATCATGGCGCCGGTCGCCGTTTCGGCAAGGGCACAGGATTGCGTTGCAGACAGCGCCGGCTCCGTGGCGATTGCCACCGGCGTCTCAATTTCAGACGGCGCGCAGGCCGCAGCCATCAGCAGCGCCATTCCGGCAATTCCAGACTTCATCATCATCCCACACTACCTTCCAGACTGACTTCCAGGAGTTTCTGTGCCTCGACGGCAAATTCCATCGGCAATTCCTGCAGCACTTCGCGCACAAAGCCGTTGACCAGCAAGGCCACCGCCTGCTCCTCGCCGATTCCGCGCTGGCGAACGTAGAAGAGCTGATCCTCGGAAAGCTTCGTCGTCGTCGCCTCGTGTTCCAGCTGCGCGTCGGCGCGCCGGTTCTCGATGTAGGGCACGGTATGCGCGCCGCAGCGGTCGCCGATCAGAAGACTGTCGCACTGCGTGAAATTGCGCGCGCCTTCGGCCTTCTTGTGGACCGAGACGAGGCCGCGATAGGTATTGTCGGACTTGCCGGCCGAGATGCCTTTCGAGATGATCCGGCTCTTCGTGCGCTTGCCGAGATGGATCATCTTGGTGCCGGTATCGGCCTGCTGGCGTCCATTGGTCACAGCGATCGAGTAGAACTCGCCGACGCTGTCATCGCCGCGCAGGATGCAGGATGGATACTTCCACGTGATGGCGGAGCCCGTCTCCACCTGCGTCCAGGAAATCTTCGAGCGCGCGCCGCGGCAATCGCCGCGCTTGGTGACAAAGTTGTAGATGCCGCCCTTGCCGTCCTCATCGCCCGGCCACCAGTTCTGCACGGTCGAATACTTGATCTCGGCATCATCCAGAGCGACCAGTTCAACAACGGCGGCATGCAGCTGGTTCTCGTCGCGCATCGGCGCCGTGCAGCCTTCGAGATAGGAGACGTAGGCCGCCTCGTCGGCAATGATCAGTGTACGCTCGAACTGGCCCGTGTTTTCGGCGTTCATACGGAAATAGGTCGACAGCTCCATCGGGCAGCGCACGCCCTTCGGTACATAGACAAACGTGCCATCCGAAAACACGGCGGCGTTCAGGGTCGCAAAGAAGTTGTCCGTCGCCGGAACAACCGTGCCGAGATACTTCTTCACCAGCTCCGGATATTCA
>JBGTKE010000192.1:0-5482 GCA_041744775.1 Hyphomonas sp.
AGCCGGCCTTTCTCGGTGATCAGGACGACGACAAGCGAGGTCATGCCGAGCGCAGCGAAGCCGAGCATCAGCGGCACGGTCGAGCCGTCGAACTGCGAGCCGATGAAGGCGCCGATGAAAGCCGAGGCCAGCGTGGTGGCAAAGCCGTAGGCCGCCGAGGCGGTGCCCGCGATCTTGCCGAGCGGTTCCATCGCCAGCGCCGAGAAGTTCGAGCCCATCAGGCCGAAACACCCGAAGGCGAGCGCAAACAGCGGGAAGAAGATCACGAAATTCTCGCCGAACAGCATCGTCGAGATCGCAAGCCCGGCAGAGATTGCGGTGAAGACAATCAGCGCCATATGGCTGATGCGCCGCATGCCGACCCTCTCCACAAGCCGGGAGTTGGTGAAGTTAGCGAGCGCCATGATGCCCGCGATCCCCGCAAACCAATAGGCGAACGTGTCGCCCTTTTCGAACACCTGGCGGAACACCTGCTCCGACGATGCAATGAACGCGAACAGCGCGCCGAACACGATGCCGGACGCGCACATGTAGCCGAAGCTCACCGGCGTGCGCAGGACGCTCTGGTAGGCGCCGAACGCGCTGGCGAAGTTGAGCGGCCGGCGCGCCGGGACGGGCAGGGTCTCCGGCAGCCGGAACCAGGTCCAGGCCAGCATGATGCCGCCCCAGATTGCGAGCCAGAGGAAGATCGCCTCCCAGGGCGCAAACATCAAGATCACCTGCCCGAGGCTTGGCGCAATGATCGGCACGATCATGAAGATCGTCATCACCAGCGACATGAAGCTCGCCATCGCGCGGCCAGCGAACAGGTCGCGCACGACCGCCGAGGCAACGATCCGTGCCCCGGACGAGAACACGCCCTGCAGGAACCGCGCACCCAGCAGCGCCCAGAAATCATGGATCAGGACGCAGACCAGCGACACGAGGATATAGCCGATGAGGCCGATGAACAGCGGCGCGCGCCGGCCGAACCGGTCCGTCACGGGCCCCCAGACGAGCTGCGGCGCGCCGAAGCCCAGCACATAGGCGAAGATGATCAGCTGCTGGCGGTTGTCGGTCGCCGCGCCCGCCGCTGTCAGTCCCGTGGCTTCGGCAATCTGCGACAGGGCCGGCAGCATGATGTCGATCGCCATCGCGTTCAGCGTCATCAGTCCGGCGACGATGGCAACAAGTTCGGCCTTGCGCAGCCCGGTCGGGGGCGCGAGGCGGGCAGGGGATTTTTCGCTGTCAGCCATGGCGTGCGGCGTCCGGGAGAGGCGGGAACCGGGCTTCTGGACCCACCCGGCAGGCTTGCCTAGTGCCGAAAGGTCATACCGCCCATGAAAAAGCCCCGCGGGTTGCGCGGGGCTCATTCATCCGGTCAGAGGCCGGTCGTTCAGGTGCCCGGCAGCACGATCGAGCCGGTCAGGTTGAAGATCACCTGGCTGGCGTCGAAATAGGCGACATCGTCCGGTTTCGGACCTTTGCCCATCACGATCTCGGCCGAGGCGGCATAGCTCGTCGACTCGCGGTAGTCGGCCGGTCCGCCCCAGAAGGGGTCGTAATAGCCGAAGCGCGAATAATAGGCCGGGCTCGGGGAAAACCGGCGATAGGGATCCCGGAAGTAAGCGGCGCGCGGGCCGAAATACCGGTAGTGGAGATGGAAGTGATCATAGAACGGATCGTAATAGGACGGCGCTCCGACGAGCTTCGTGCTGGCGTCGGTATCCCGGCGCACGACGCGGAAATGGTCGTAGCCGTGCTGCTTGGTCAGCTCCGCCGCGCGGTAGAGCAGGTAGGTCTCGACCGTCTTGCGGTCGGTCAGCGAATTGCCCGCGAACTGGACCTGGAACCGGTTGTCCTCGATCTTCTGTTCGGAATAGCCGCGATCGGTTCCGGACGCCGCCTGATAGGGCGTCGCGGTCGCGCAGCCGCCGAGCAGCGCCAGTCCGGCAAGGGCAGCAGCAAATTTCAGCCGTTTCATGGCCTCAGTCTCCAGGGTTTGGACGAGTATGACATGTGACAGACCATAGCTGAACGCAGGCCAACACCTGCGATCACAAGCGCGTGAGGCGTCGCGTCACACTCCGACCGCCAGCATCGCCTTGTAGGCGGGCCGCGCCGTCACCCGGTCCAGCCAGGCCTTGGTTGCCGGCCGGTTCGCAAGGCCGCCCTGCGCGTCTGTCATGACGATCTGGAAACCCATCAGGCAGTCGGCGGCCGTGAAACGCTCTCCTGCGAAATAGGCATGCTTCGACAGGTGCGCCTCGATATAGCCCGCCACCTTCTCGCGCTCGTTGGCGATCATCTGCGCCACCGGGCCTTCGGTGATGCCCGCCATGCCGGTATAGAGCGCCAGCAGGCCCGGCAGGAACACAGCGCCCTCGGCGGAATGCACCCATTCGAGATAGCGCGGGAAATCCGGCGAGTCCGGCTTCGGGTTAAGCGTGTGGCCGGTGTCAAACTTCGCCAGCAGGTATTCTGCGATGGCGCCCGTCTCAGCGATGACGATGTTGCCATCCTCCAGCAGCGGCGACTTGCCGAGCGGATGGATGTTCTTCAGGTCCGGCGGCGCCAGCCGCGTCGTCTCGTTGCGCCTGTGATGGACGACCTCGTGCGGAACGCTAAGTTCCAGCAGCAGCCAGACAATCCGCTGCGAGCGCGAGGCGTTGAGATGGTGCAGTTTCAGGGCCATGGGGCATTTCCTCTGTGTACGAATAATAGAGAAGCGGCAGCTTTGGGGGCTGCCGCTTCGGATGTTTTCACGGGCGCGCCAGCCTCAGGCGGCGGCGTAGCCGATCACGGCTTTCACTTCGAGGAATTCCTCGAAACCATGCTCGCCCCATTCACGGCCGTTGCCCGACTGGCCATAGCCGCCGAACGGTGCCGAGAAATCCGGGTTCGCGCCGTTCACGTTGATCTGTCCGGCGCGGATCCGGTTGGCGATTGCGTGGGCTTCCTGGGCGGGGCCCTGAACATAGCCGGCAAGGCCGTAAACCGTATCGTTCGCCATCTCGACCGCCTGATCCACGGTATCGTAGGACAGGATGCAGAGCACGGGGCCGAAGATTTCCTCGCGGGCAATCGTCATGTCGTTGGTGACGTTCGCAAACACGGTCGGGCGGGCGAAATAGCCCTTGTTGAAGCCTTCCGGACGCCCCGGGCCACCGGCGACGAGGGTTGCGCCCTCTTCGACACCCTTCTGGATCAGGTCCTGAACCTTCTGGTACTGGTTGCCGTTCGAGATTGGCCCGATGGCGCCGGGTGTCGCTTCGGCGGGCATCATTACCTTCACCGATTCGGCGGCCGTCTTGGCAATCGCGACGGCCTGGTCGTGCTGGTCCTTCTGCACGAACATCCGGCTCGGGGCATTGCAGCTCTGCCCGGTATTCAGCATCATCGACATCACCCCGCCCGCGACGGCCTTGTTGAGGTCAGCGGTCGGCAGAACGATGTTCGGGCTCTTGCCGCCGAGTTCCTGCGCGACGCGCTTGACGGTCGGAGCTGCGGCCTGCGCGACGAGCACGCCGGCGCGGGTCGAGCCGGTGAAGCTCACCATGTCGACATCCGGGTGCGCGGAGAGCACAGCGCCAACGCCGGGGCCGTCGCCATTGACGAGGTTGAACACGCCTTTCGGCACGCCGGCCTCATGCAGGATTTCGGCAAAGATCATCGCGTCCAGCGGCGCGATTTCCGAAGGCTTCAGCACCATCGTGCAACCGGCGGCGAGCGCCGGCGCGACCTTGCAGGCGATCTGGTTCAGCGGCCAGTTCCAGGGCGTGATGAAGGCGCAGACGCCGATCGGCTCCTTGCGCAACAGCGTCGTGCCTTTCAGTTCTTCCCATTCGTAGGCGCGCAGGATCGCGGCCATCGTTGCGAAGTGGCCCATGCCGGCGGGCACCTGCGCGGCGTTGGCGAGCCACATCGGCGCTCCCATCTCTTCGGAGATGGCCGTAGCGAGTTCCGGCATCCGCTTCTGGATACCGGCGGTGATCTTGTCGAGCAGGCCGGCGCGGTATTCGACGGTGGTCTGCGAGAAGCTCGGGAAGGCGGCCTTGGCGGCGGCCACGGCCTTGTCGGCATCGGCTTTCGAGCCGAGCGAGATGACTGCGAAGTTTTCCTCCGTTGCCGGGTTCTCGACTTCCAGCCTGCGCGGCGTCACCGGGTCAACCCATGCGCCGTCGATATAGAACTTGAGATACTCTTTCATGGGGCAGTCTCCCTTTGGCCTGTCTGGATGTGGCTCTGACAAGACTATAGGAGAGGCGAGGCTTTTCCGCCACTCCTGACGCGGGGGGAGGGGATTGGAGGGATACGAAGCTGCGATCCCCCCAACCTTCCTAGGAACTTTAGCTGCTGCCGAACTTCTTATAGATATTGGTAATCTGGAAAAGCGACGAATAGATCGCCTGATTTTTCCCCATGTTCCAAGGATTGCTATGCGCAACATTCATGTACTGCGCTTTCGCGGCCTGAATTATTTCTCGATCTGAGAACACGGTTGGGGGACTAATTCTCCACCCGTTGCGGGTTTTCTTCGCAAATGCAGAAAGTGAAGCCAAGATTGGGAAGATGATACCATCCGGCACGTCGACGATCTGGGGACCATCACGCTCGATAGCTCGAATTCCTGTGCCTTTGAACTCTTCGTGCGTCTTCCACTTTTCATAGAGAGCCTTGGCCTGCGGAGCGATGTCGAGAAAAAACGCGTAAAGAGCAGCCGATTCTGCATGACCTTCTTTAGAAGGATCTTTCGCGGCGTCGTGGATCTCACGGAAATCCTTCAGACATTTGGACTTCATACTGTACGTGAAGACCTTTCTAGGGTCGTCCGCTTCCTTTTTCTTCGGCCAAAGCTCTGAGGGAATCAAAGCGAACATGACTTGAAGTAGCTTCTCGGTGTCGAGATAATCTTCTGAACGTTGTGTTTCCGATTTCCGAAGTTGTATCGACTCATCGGTTGCCTTCAGACGATCTTCAATTTCGTCGAGAACGCCTTTGCGGCCAACAATCGAAAGCGTCGCAACGTCGTTCTGGAAATTTCGAGCGATGGAAACTTCGCCAATAAGTTCGTCATCGTCGGTAATCACGAGCTCAAACTTGCAAGACACTGGAAAGCGGTCGGCCGACGGAACAGTATCAAGATAGTTTGCGAGTTCCCCTCGCGTCTGAGATCCGTTGATGATGCTCGGCTCGATTAGCGTCGCCGTCTTTGTCTTGTCGTCGACTTCGATGTCGCGAGCCACGATAACGATGCCACTGTTCAAAATGGCAAACTCATCTGGATTGTTATTCAATGTATCGCGGATTTTGCGGTGCACGTCTGTGAGGCGCTGCCGTTTCTTGCCTTCGGCCGTCACGATATACGACCTGACGTTCTCGTCTTCGGGCAGATCCCGATAGGAAGCCGCAGGTGCGTTACCGGAATATGTTTTTCGCCCGGCCGTTTCGTCTTCGGGCGAGCTGATGTTTCTGATTACATTGTAGGGGAATGAAAAGCGGG
>JBGTKE010000193.1:0-2115 GCA_041744775.1 Hyphomonas sp.
GCGACACCACCGGATCGCCACCGACCAGGCGATGCTTCATGGCATGGAACATCCCCTGCATGATCGTGGGAATGCCGGCGAAGGTGAAGACGTTCTCCATCTGGAAGCCCGGCGCGCCCGAGACGGGATTGGCGACGAGGCTCGCGCCATGCGGCACCCGCGCCATGCGGCGGCGCGGCGCGGTGAACTCGGTGTTCATTGCGGCGTAGCGGGCGGCCATGTCGCGCATTGCGTCAGGGTGTTCCGAAATGCCGACACCGAACGCGGCTGCGATCGCGTCCGCCGTGATGTCGTCATGCGTGGGGCCAATGCCGCCGGTGGTGAAGACGTAAGTGTACTTTGCGCGCAGGGCGTTCACGGCGGCGACGATCTCGGCCTCGATGTCCGGCACCGTGCGGCACTCCATGACCGGAATGCCGAGCGGCTCAAGAAACTGCGCGACCTGCTGCAGGTTGATATCCCGCGTCCGGCCGGAGAGGAGTTCGTCCCCGATCAGCAGGACGGCGGCGGTAGGATCACTCATTCGGTGTTTCCAGAGCCTTGTAGACGAGACCGGCGGATTCCGTGCGCGCGTCGAAGGCCGGGCCGGCCTGTCCGAAGCGCTGGACCATTCCGATGAAATAGAGCTTGTGGGCCGGGTCCACCCAGAACCAGGTGCCCGCCGCACCGCCCCACATATAGGCGCCCTGCGGAAAGTTGCGGGCATTGTCCGCATCGAGGATCACGGCGACGTTGAGACCGAAGCCGACGCCCGCCGCTTCGCTGCTGGCCGTGCCGTCAAAGCCGAGGAAGGCGCCGTCAGGCAAGACGTCGGCGGCCATCATCGCGACGGTTTCGGGTTTCAGGATCTGCGCGCCATCAAGGCTGCCACCATTGGCCAACATCTCGGCGAAGCGCGCGTAATCGTCCATCGTGCTGACGAGCCCGTGCCCGCCGCCTTCGAACGCGATCATCCCCTGACGGTACTGGAAAGCGGGCATGGGCAGCGCGGCGAACACGCCGTGCTCCTCGCTCCAGCCCCAGACATCGGAGAAACGGTCATAGTCCGCCTCCGGCACAAAGAAACCCATATCCTTTATGCCGAGCGGACCGAACAGGCGCGCCTCGAAGAATTCGCCCAGCGTCTGGCCGGAGAGCCGCTCGATCAGCGCGCCCTGCAAGTCCACCGCGATGGAATAATCCCAGGTCTCGCCCGGTTGGTGCAGCAGCGGGATGCTGGCCACACGGGCGACCATCTCGTCCATCGTCGGAGACTGGAACACCTGCTTCTTCTGGAACATGTCATTGACATAGTCCCCGCCCCGCAGGCCGTAACCGAAGCCGGCCGTGTGGCTCATCAGTTCCCGGACGGTTGCGGGCCGGGTAGCCGGCACAAGGATGGGCTCACCCGCCGCATCAAGGCCGGTGAACACCTGCAGACCCTCGAACTCGGGAAAGTATTTCGTGACCGGATCGTCCAGCTGGAACGCGCCTTCTTCCCAGAGCGTGAGCAGTGCGACGCCGGTCACCGGCTTCGACATCGAATAGATGCGCCAGATCGTGTCGCCCTCGACCGGCGCGGCATCGGTCTCGCGGCGGATACCGTAGCGGACATCGCTGATGATCTCGCCGCCCTGCACAAGCCGCGTCGCAATCCCTTTCACCGTACCCTCGTCGACATAGGCGGCCATGCGGGCCTCGAGGGCGGCGATGCCGTCTGGGTTGAATACGGGTTTCGGTGCTTCGGCGGCCAGAGGCGCAGGCAGGGGCGCCGCAGCCGGGGCCGGCGTGCTGGTGCAGGCGCCAAGGGCCAGTACCATCAGAATGATGAGGCCGGCCGCCCGGCGGGTCGTCAATGTGCGCATGTGTGATGTTCCTCGCGATTTCCCGGGCCGTTAACTGGCAGGGGGCGGACCGTTCGGCAAGGGCAGGCGGTGTCCGGCTTCAGGCGCCTGACTTTGCCGCTTCCCGCCACGGCGCGTTACCGCCAAGAATAGTTGCGCATGTAGTCGCGTTCACTAATGCCCATGGCGGCCACGGTATGGCGCAGTGAAGGCACTGTGGCCTCCCCTACACCGATACGGCCGATACCTTCGGGTTCCAGCAGGGTCACGTCGATGGCATGCACACCATCCG
>JBGTKE010000194.1:0-4718 GCA_041744775.1 Hyphomonas sp.
GCCACGCGTCAGTCCTCCTTGCCGAGGGCGGCGCGGACTTCCTCGATGGCGGCGCCGAGGGCGAGACTCGCCTCATCGGCGAGTGCCTGAAGCTCCTGTTCGCGGGCAAGCGACTGGTCGAGCGCTTCGGCGAGGTTTGCCCGGTCGGTGACCAGCGCCGCGATCTCGGCGCGCAGCGCGCCCGGATTGGCCGTGCGCAGGAGATGCGCCTCGAGCGCCAGTTCCAGGCGCTTGAGGGCGGAATCGAGACGCACGGCAGCCGGGTCGAGGTCGGTCATGGCCATTCTGGACTAACGGGAATGATAGCGCCCGCCAAGCGCCTTGACGGTTGGGGACAAGTCTGGCCTAGCACGAGGCGCGAAAAACTCCGGGAGATCAGCAGAATGGCTGTCACAAATCGCGACATGGCAAATGCCATTCGGGCCTTGTCCATGGACGCCGTCGAAGCGGCAAAATCGGGCCATGTGGGCTTGCCCCTGGGCATGGCAGATGCGGCGGCGGTACTGTTCCGGAAATTCCTGAAGTATGATCCGCGCGACGCCGCCTGGCCCGACCGCGACCGGTTTGTCCTGTCGGCAGGCCATGGCTCGATGCTGATCTATTCGCTGCTGCACCTGACGGGCTATGCTTCCGTGAGCCGCGACGATATCCGCAATTTCCGCCAGCTCGGTGCGAACACGCCGGGCCACCCGGAGAATTTCATCACCGCCGGGGTGGAGACGACGACCGGTCCGCTGGGGCAGGGCATTGCCGCGGCGGTCGGCATGGCAATCGCCGAGCGCCATCTGAATGCACGCTTCGGCAATGATCTCGTCGATCACCGCACCTGGGTCGTGGCCGGGGATGGCTGCCTGATGGAAGGCATCAGCCAGGAAGCCATCGCGCTGGCCGGGCACCTGAAGCTGAACAAGCTGATCGTCCTGTTCGACGACAATGCCGTGACCATCGATGGCTCGACGGATCTGTCGGACGGAACCGATCAATGCACGCGCGTCGAGGCCTCCGGCTGGGTCAGCCGCCGCGTCGACGGGCATGACGAGAAGGATGTGACCGAGGCGCTGAAGTGGGCGACGAAGCAGAAGAAACCGGTTTTCCTCGCGGTGAAGACAATCATCGGTTTCGGCGCGCCGAAACTGGCAGGTACCGGCAAGGCGCATGGCGGGCCGTATGGCGCTGAAGAAGTCGCGGGCATCCGTAAATCGCTCGGCTGGCCGCACGAGCCGTTCGAGGTACCGGAAGCGATCGAGAATGCCTGGGCGAAAGCCGGTGAGCGCTCGCAGGGCGATCATGCGGCCTGGAAGAAACGTCTCGCGGCGAGCCCGAAGAAGGGCGAGTTCAACGCAGCCATCGCTGGCCGCCTGCCGAAGAACCTCGGCAAGGCGATCACCAAGCACAAGAAGGCCGTTGTGGACGGCGGCGCCTCGAAGGCGACGCGCGTGTGGAGCGGCGAGGCGCTGGAAGTGATCACGCATCTCGTGCCGGAAATGGTTGGCGGCTCGGCGGACCTCACGGGTTCGAACAATACCAGGACGGGCTCGACCAGCCCGATGACGCCGAAGAACTGGGACGGGCGCTATATCCATTACGGCGTGCGCGAGCACGGGATGGCGGCCGCGATGAACGGCATGGCGCTGCATGGCGGCATCATTCCCTACTCGGGCACCTTCCTCGTATTCGCGGACTATAGCCGTGCGGCGATCCGGATCGGCGCGCTGATGGGCCTGCGCGTGATCCATGTGATGACGCACGATTCGATCGGCCTCGGTGAAGACGGCCCGACCCACCAGCCGGTCGAGCAGATCGCGTCCTTGCGCGCGATGCCGGATATGGTGGTCTTCCGTCCGGCAGACGGCGTGGAAACTGCCGAGTGCTGGGAACTGGCGCTCTCGCGTCAGGACGGCCCCTCAACGATGGCACTGACGCGCCAGAACGTGGCACCCGCCAGAAAGACGCATACGGACGAAAACCTCTGTGCGAAGGGCGCCTACATCCTCTCGCCCGCCAAGGGCAAGGAGCACGGTGTGCTTATCGCGACAGGCTCCGAGGTGGAGATCGCGCTGAAGGCACAGGCCCTGCTCGCGGCAGACGAGATCGGCGTGCGTGTCGTCTCGATGCCGTCGATGGAGCTGTTCGGCCAGCAGGACGCGGCCTATCAGCAGGAGACGCTGGGCAAGGGCCTGCCGCGCGTGGCGGTCGAGGCCGGCGTCCGCTTCGGCTGGGACCGCTGGATCGGCGCCGAGGGCGGTTTCGTCGGCATGGACAGCTTCGGCGCCAGCGCGCCCTACCAGCAGCTCTACAAGCACTTCGGCATTACGGCGGAAGCCGTGGCCGAAACGATGAAGGCGCGGCTCTAGGTCCTACCGGTCTCGAACAGGTCAAGCTGGTTCGGGTCGACGGGTCTCTTGCGTTTCGGTTTGGTGCGGCCCTGCCGAAAATAGAGATCGTCGGTGTGGTCGCTCTTCTCGGAACCGGCGGCTGAGGCGGCGGGCGCGGCCTTGGGTTTCTTTGCCTTTTTCGGGTCGACCAGTTTCCACCAGCTGACAGCCACCACGACATGGCCGGACGTGTCCTCGTAGCGTTGGATATGACCGGCGGGGCCATCGGCGCCCTGCGCGCCCAGAAGGGCAAGCGCCTCGGGCTCGCTCAGGTGGAGCCAGCTCGTTTCCAACCCCTCGACGGCCAATCCGGGCGACAGGCTCGCGGCTTCGCGCTGCGTCCGCGCGATCTTCGCGCCGGGCAGGGTCGCCTCTTCGAGGTTTCGGGCAATGGGATAGGCAAGGCTCATGTCAGGGGCGAGGTAAGCCCGTCATCGCCCGGCGTCCAGCCCGTATCCACCACACCGGTGAGGCGCGCCGCTGCAAGCCGGGCAAACCGCAGCGTCACGGCCTTGCGCCGCGCCGGCACCAGCCGGCTCTCCGGCGCCTCACGGATCACCGCACCGTAGAAGGCATCGGCGACGATGAGGCCGGCCTCGGGCGGGATCAGTTCCTGCGGAAAATCATCGCCGACTGCGAAGGTCAGCCGGTCGCAGAAATCCATGTATTCGCGCCATTTCGTGTCGCATTTGAAGTCCTGCACGCTCGACTTGATCTCGATCATCCAGATATCCCCGGCCGGTCCGACGGCGGCAATATCGGCGCGCCGGTTGTTGGCCAGCGTCATCTCCGTGAGCCCGAAATAGCCAAGATGACCCATCAGGCGCAGCGTGCCGCGGCAGATCTCGGCCGACCGGCGGGGCAGGGCATCTTCTGGTAAGGGGCTGATCATGGCAGGCGGTTCGTTCCGCTTGTGTTCCGGGATTTGAGTTAGGCCAGCCAGGCCGGAGCCGTCAAGGCAGAACAGGCGGGCAGAAACCGACCAGGAGGGCAATAGGGCGGTCATTGAAAAAATCAAGGCGCCGCGCATCCAGTCGGCGGCGTCCTGCGTAGACAGGCCAAGCGAGGCACGGGGAGGTCTCCGCCGGGAGCAGATGATGGCTAGCGCCTACGATACAAGCAACAGTTCCGACCGCCAGTTCGTGCGCACGGCCATGAAGGCGGCGCTGCTTGAGCCCGCACATGAAGCGAGCCTCGCCCGGCGCTGGCGCGAGCAGGATGACGAGGCCGCGCTGCACGAACTGACGACGGCCTACATGCGCCTCGTCATCGCGATGGCCTCGAAGTTCCGCCATTACGGCCTGCCGATGGCCGACCTTGTATCCGAAGGCAATGTCGGCCTGATGCAGGCCGCCGCCCGGTTCGAGCCCGAACGCGAAGTGCGCTTCTCGACCTATGCCAGCTGGTGGATACGCTCCTCGATCCAGGACTACGTGCTGCGCAACTGGTCGATCGTGCGCACCGGCACGACCTCGGCGCAGAAATCCCTGTTCTTCAACCTGCGCCGCCTGCGCGCCCGCATCGCCGATACGGGTGACGCCATCATGAGCGTCGAGAACCGCGAATGGGTGGCCAGCCATCTCGGCGTACCGGTGCGCGATGTCGAAACCATGGCCTCGCGCCTGTCGGGGGCTGACCGTTCGCTCAACGCGCCGCTGTCGATCGACGGCGACGGCGAATGGCAGGACATGATCGCAGATGAGGCGGCCATTCCCGAGCAGCTCGTCATGGCCGAGAATGACACGGCCAAGCGCCGCCAGTGGATTGCCGAAGCGCTGAAGGCGCTGAACCCGCGCGAGCTGCACATCATCTCGAGGCGCCGGCTGGCCGAAGAGTCGATGACCCTCGAAGCGCTCGGCGGGGAACTTGGCGTTTCCAAGGAGCGCGTGCGCCAGATCGAGCACCAGGCACTCGGCAAGCTGCGCAAGGCGCTGGAGCGGATTGTCGGCGACCCGATGACGGCCGGCCTGATTCCCGAAGCCTGACGTTCAGTCGAGCCTCTCCAGATTGAGCGGATGGCTCACTTCGAGCCGTCCGTCGCGCAGAAAGCCGCGGGCGCGCAGGCGCGTCCCGTCAGGCAACTGGCACAGCTCGGCGGACGACTTCCCAAACTCGAGCACAAGCGGCGATCCCTGCAGCGCCACGTCGCAGACGCCAAAGCGCGCCTCGGAACCGACCATCGCGCCGGCCACGCCTTCGACGATCTGGAATCGTTCGGCGTCGGCCGGCAGGCGCGCGGCATCATGGATCGGCCAGACACCGTCGTCCCAGAGCCCGCGCCTGTCTTCGCGGGCCGAAGCTTCCAGCGCCAGCAGCGGCGCATTGGCCGTCGCCGTGTCGGGA
>JBGTKE010000195.1:0-1951 GCA_041744775.1 Hyphomonas sp.
ACCGACATCGTCCACGCCCGCATGCCGCTTGATGCCCTGGTCGAGGAAGCTGCCGCGCCGATGAAGGGTCTCGGCGTGGCCGTCATCGTGCGCGCCAGTGCCGGGGAAGGCGGCGAGGCCCGCACCCCGGTGATCGAACGCAGCCCGGAAATTCTGCACGCCCTCGGCGCCTTCATCGAGAACGCCGTCAGCTTCGCTGCCACCCGAGTCGAAGCGACCGCCAGCTGGACCAGCGACCAGGTGATCATCACCATCATGGATGACGGCCCCGGCTTTTCCCCAGAAGTGATCCCGAAACTGGGCGAGCCCTATATCTCGGACCGTTCCGAAGCCCGCCTCGGCGGGGGTGACATGGGGCTCGGCTTCTTCATCGCCAAGACGCTGATCGAGCGCACCGGCGGGCGCATTGCCTCGCGCAACCGCACGCCGCCGGCCACCGGCGCCGTGGTCCAGGCTGTCTGGCCCCTCAGCGTCCTGTTGCCGCGTAACTTGGACTAGCGGATCGATTGGCCCTATACTTGCGTTTGACACCGAACAGCATTCAGGAATCCGTCCTATGGACCGCCCCAGCCCCGTAAATCTGCATCCCAGCCTCGAGACGCTCGCGGACAAGACCTGTCTCGTGATGGACGATGACGGCCCCTTCGTGCAGCGCCTCGCCCGCGCGCTGGCGCAGCGCGGCTTTGTCGTCTCGGCCGTCTCGACCGTCTCCGAAGGCAAGGACATCGCCCGCCTCAACCCGCCGGCCTTCGCCGTGCTGGACCTGCGTCTCGAAGACGGTAGCGGCCTTGAAGTCGTCGAAGTGCTGCAGAAGGCCCGGCCCGATGCCCGCGCGGTGATCCTCACCGGTTACGGCGCCATCGCCACCGCCGTTGCCGCCGTGAAGGCGGGCGCGGTCGATTACCTCTCCAAGCCCGCCGACGTGGAAGACATCATCCGTGCCCTGACCGCTACCCAGGACGAACGCCCCGCCCCTCCCGAGAATCCGATGTCGGCCGACCGCGTGCGCTGGGAACATATCCAGCGCGTGTATGAGCTCTGCAACCACAACGTCTCGGAAACCGCCCGCCGGCTCAACATGCACCGGCGCACGCTGCAACGCATCCTGGCGAAACGCGCGCCGCGCTGAAGCTGACTCCTCAACCCAATACAACCCACCCCTCTCCCTTGGGAGAGGGGCAGGGGTGAGGGGGAGCTGAGCTTTCAAATGTAGTCCGGCGGCGAGAGGTTGCGCCCCCTCATCCCCGGCCCTTCTCCCAAGGGAGAAGGGGGAAGAAAAGATCCTACTCCTCCGCCTTCGGAACATTCCGCCCGAAGTTCACCGCGCCCGAATCCTGCCCCGCATCGATGATTGCCTTGCGGATCGTCCGGGCCCGGGTGAATTCCCGCATCAGCATGTCGCCGTCGCCCCAGCGGATGGCGCGTTGCAGGGCGGCGAGGTCTTCCGAGAAGCGCCCGAGGCATTCCAGAACCGCGTCGCGGTTGTTCAGGAACACGTCGCGCCACATCACCGGGTCGGACGCCGCAATCCGGGTAAAGTCGCGAAATCCGCCTGCGGAGTATTTGACCACTTCGCCCTGCTCCACCGTTTCCATGTCGAAGGCCGTGACGACGATATTGAAGGCGATCAGGTGCGGCAGGTGCGAGGTAATTGCCAGCACGCGGTCATGCCGGGCGGCGTCCATCGATTCCACTTTGGCGCCGAGGGCTTTCCAGAAGTCGGTCAGCTGTGCCAGCGCTTCGTCTTCGCCCGCTGCGCCGGTGGCGACCGGCGTCAGGATATGCCAGGCACCCTGGAACAGGGTCGGGAAACCGGCATCCGGGCCGGACTGTTCGGTGCCCGCAATCGGGTGGCCGGGGATCATGTGGATCCGCCCGTCTGCGGCGGCCTGAAACACGCGGGCCGCTTCGCTCTTGACCGAGCCGACATCGGTCAGGATCGCGCCGTCCT
>JBGTKE010000196.1:0-2680 GCA_041744775.1 Hyphomonas sp.
GATGCGGTTGGCGCTGGGCACGCCGGCGCCGGCCTTGGCCATCGCGCGTTTCATGAAGAAGCCGCGAATGCCGCCGCCATCATCGGGACGCGCCGGGGCGTTGGATTCGGCGACGAGGACATCGCCGTTCGGAAGCTCGTAGAGCCAGCGGGGATGGTCGAGACCCCGCGCAAATTCCGTCAGCGCGTAGCCTGCCGCTGGTGTGGGCATTTCGTCGTCGCGCCAGATTTCGGCGGTGGCGACCTTGACCGTGGGCAGCAGCTTTTTCTCCGGGTCGGGCAGCTGCGGCGACGGGCCGAAACCGATCGACACCGGGGCAGTTTCTTCCGAGGCGCAGGCCGCAATGGCGAGCAGCGCCAAGGGGAGAAAGTGAACGATTTTCATCTGGAGAGTCCTTGTGGAGGCAGGATCTGAACGCGGCAGAGGCGGCGTTGGTTCCGGGCAGCCGTTGCGGCCGGACGCAGCGGGGCTGGCCGGTTGAGGCTGGCTTTGTTTGGCGAAGGCCCTCACCTCCCACGACCTCCGGTCGTGGGCCCCTCCTCTCCCATTTCATGGGAGAGGGGTTGTCGCGCCACCTCGTACTCCTCTCCCGTGTCAACGGGAGAGGGGGGACCCATTGCGAAGCAATGGGGGGTGAGGGTCTTGAGGCTGGGAAAAGTTCTGGAACCATGCACGGAGTATAACTCCGTGGGCGGAGGTGTAGCGGAAGGAAACGCGAAGTATTTTACAAGCGCTTGAGGGGGATGGATTTTATGTTTCGGGAGGGGTGGTTTTTGTAGGCGCAAGTCCGCGTTCCGGGCCTCGCCGACCTGCTTCACCTCATGCGCGCTGTGCATTTTGGTTGGCGATTTTCTCTCGTTCTTTTCTCATTTTTTCTCACGCAATGTCGCTATTTTATCATCCAATATCGCTGCCGCCGCAGGCTGCGAACCCGCTGCCAGAAAGTCTGGGTCCCGGACATTTGCTGCGCAAATTCCGCGATGACGCCAAACGCAGGGCGGTTCCGGGTGCTGGATGTAGGCGTAAGGCGAAACTTGCGCCCACGTTCGGATCACACCTCGCCGGTGTCCATCGCCTTCATGATCGAGAAGCGTTTCGAGAGCGGGTTCGGGGTCTTGCCTTCGCAGTAGAGTTTGCGGAGGCGGAAGTGGGCGATGGCGGGGCGCAGAGGTTTGGGGGCCGGGGGCACGTGCGGGCCGAAGGCGTGGCCCGCCTTGCGGCGCACGGCGGCATAGGCGGCGGAGACGGAGCGGATTTCCTCGGCCCAGTTATGGACCGGGATGAGGATGTTGGCGGCGGCGAGCGCGACCCAGGCTTCGGGCTCCTTGGTGCGGTCCTGATCGACGAAGGCGGTCTGGTAGCCATCGACGAGTTTCTGCAGGGCGCCGGTCTTCAGGCGGCCGGCGGCGACCTCTTCGGAAATGGCGAGGCAGACATCATGGCCGCGCGGGGATCTTCCGGCGTCGATCTCGCTGATCGCCTCGCGCCACCACTGGAAGCGGATCAGGCCGAGGGTTTCCTCGCTGACCACTTCCTGCACGCGGACGAGTTCATAATTCAGGGCATAAAGTGCGGTGAGGGCGCGGCGCTGGGAGGCGGGGGCAAAGCGGCTGGAAATCCAGCGGTCCTCGTCGACGCGGCGGACGCGTTTGTCGATCTCGTCCCAGGGAGTCTTGGTCAGGGGTCTGGTCTCGTTTGACATGAACCCCATATGTGCCAAACCGCTGCGAAGCGAAAGACATCAAAGCTGCAATAGAGGACGTTTCCCCATGGCCTTCACCCTGCCCGAGCTGCCGTACGCCCGCACCGCGCTTGCCCCGCACATCTCCGAAGAGACGCTGAATTTCCACTATGGCAAGCACCATCAGGCCTATGTGACGAACCTCAACGGCCTCATCGCCGGCACGCCGCTGGAGAAGGCCTCGCTGGAAGAGGTGATCAAGGATTCCGCCGGCGACAAGGCCAAGGCCGGCATCTTCAACAATTCCGCGCAGGTCTGGAACCACACGTTCTACTGGCACTCGATGAAGCCCGGCGGCGGCGGCAAGCCGCATGGCAAGGTGGGTGACCTGATCGAGCGCGACCTCGGCGGTTATGACACTTTCGTAAAGGAGTTCAAGGCCGCGGGCGCGACGCAGTTCGGCTCCGGCTGGGCCTGGCTGTCCTACAAGGGCGGCAAGCTGGTGATCAGCAAGACGCCGAACGCCGAGACGCCGCTGACCGAGGCCGGTACGGCGCCGCTGCTGACCATGGATGTCTGGGAGCATGCCTATTACCTCGACTACCAGAACCGCCGCCCCGACTATATCGACACCTTCCTGTCGAGCCTCGTGAACTGGGACTTTGCCAACCAGAACCTGGCGGACGCGGGCGCCTGAACCGGGGCGTTTCCCCTCTTCGAAGCGGAGAGGGGAAACCCCGACGGGACCGGGGCCAGCGGCCCTGACAGCGTTCTGCGGGGCCTGCGCGCCTCTCGCACGGCCTCGAAAATCCGGCTCGGCTGCAGGATAGGCTATACGGCGGCCTGAAAATGCAGTAAGGGCCGCAAATGTTCCGGGCATGGGATTCGCCCGGCTGCAGCTCTTTGGGTCATTGGGACCTGAAAGACGCAGGACGCGCGCCGCCAATTCGGGTGGCCAGGCAAATCAACCAGACATCCCGGAGAAACTACCCTTGACTG
>JBGTKE010000197.1:0-4959 GCA_041744775.1 Hyphomonas sp.
GATCGGTTTCGCGGCGGCGGCGTCCTATGGAGCGGCCTACCTGACGGCCTATGTGGCGCTGGTGCGGCGCGGCAACCTGCAGCCTGGCGAGACACTGCTGGTGCACGGCGCCAGCGGGGGTGTGGGTCTCGCGGCGGTGGACGTGGGGCGGCTGCTCGGTGCCAAAGTGATCGCGACCTCGGCCTCAGAAGCCAAGCGCCGCATACTGACGGACTACGGCGCTGACCATGTGCTTCCGGACAAGGGCTTCCGCGAGGCGGTGAAGGATCTCACCGGCGGGCGGGGCGCGGATGTGATCTATGATCCGGTCGGCGGTGATGTGTTCGACGAAAGCGTGCGTTGCATCGCCTTCGACGGGCGTCTCCTGATCATTGGCTTCACCTCCGGGCGCATACCGTCCGTGAACGTCAACATGCCGCTGATCAAGGGATTCTCGGTGGTCGGCGTGCGGGCAGGCGAGTATGGGCGGCAGTTTCCGGAACGGGGCCGCGAGAACATGGCGGCGATCTGGAAATGGGCCGAAGAGGGCATGGTGCACCCGCGCATCCATGCTGAAGTGCCGCTGGCCGAATGGCGCCGCGCCTTCGAGATGATGCGCAGCCGGGAAGTGGTCGGCAAGGTCGCGGTGGTGATGTGATCAGAGCCGGTAGTTGATGGATTTCGACGCATCGCAGAACTGTTCCAGTTCGCCGAGGGCGATCCGCTCCATCACCGGCACGAACCGGTCGAGTTTGGCCCCCTGGTCGATGGTGTCGACGACGCGGGCGATGTCTTCCCGGTAGCGCACGAACCGCGCAGCGGACGGATCGGTCAGCGACGCACTGTCCAGAACCAGCTTCGACAGGCTCGCCACGAAAGCGGAGATCGCCAGGAAATCTACCCAGGCGCTGATCGCCGCCATGCCGGGAATGATCTTCGCCAGAAGGGACAGGAGGACGAGGCAGGCGCCGGCGAAGTAGATGAAGTCGGCCGCCGAATGGAAAAAGCGCCGGTTCTCACGCAGGCGGTGAAGCTCGCGCATCGCGAACCGGTCCTGGTACTGGATACGCAGCTCCCGGAACGCCGCGGTAGCCTCCCGGATGATCACCGGATCGCCGGAAACCTGGGGCGGGGCGGTATCCGGGACGATCCGTTCCGGGACGAAATTCTCGAAGATGGCGATGCCGACATTCAGCTCGTTCTCCAGCCGGGTAAGTTCGACGCGGGTGAACGCGGCGACGGCCTCGGCGAGTTCCGCCTCGGTGCGCGCGCCGGCGGCGAGGGCAAAGGCCTGGAACTTCATCGACCGCAGCCGTTCGCAGGCGAACCGGTTGACCAGCCATTTGCTGCGCAGTTTCGCCGCCAGCATGAACACCTGGGACGAAATGCCGATCATCGCCGCCAGCGCCATCGCGAGGCTGAGATAGGGCGACGCGAGCCCGTGGAACAGCAGCGTTTCTGCGATCGTGTAGACGGCACTGCCGCTGATCAGCACGACCGAGGCAAGTCCGAGGCGATGGTAGAGGCGCTTGGCGGCGACCGACTTGTCTTCGTGGCGCAGGAAGGCCGAATCGACCGGCTCGTTGGTCAGCAGCGGACCAATCGAGGCAAACCGCGCGCGCATGTCCGCTGCGGGGAACAGGTCACGGTTCGGATTCTCCATGCGCTCTTCCCCCGGCCAGCCGCTCAGGAACCCTGCGTTCAGCCGGGCGGGCGGTCAATCGCTTACACGGTCCGCTTCGCCTTGTCCTGTGCGTTCGTGGCCTCGATGGCCGAGCGGGCGGCGGCCCATTGTTCGTCGCCCCAGGCGGTCAGCTGCGAGAAGTTGCCGCCCGAAGCATTGTACATCGCGCCGTCGATCGCGATGGTCTGGCCGTTGATGTATTCGGCGCCCGGCGCCATCAGCAGCACGGCGAGGTTGACCAGTTCGTGCATCTCGCCGACGCGGCCCATGGGGTTCGCCACGCTGCGCTCCATGCTGGAGCCCATGTCTGCGTCGGGTGACAGGCGTTTCGACATGCCCTCGGTCGGGAACGGGCCGGGCGCGATGGCATTGAAGCGCAGGCCGTAGCGGCCCCACTCGACGGCGAGGGATTGCGTCATCGTGTTGACGGCGGCCTTCGACATGGCGGAGGGCACAACGAAGGGGCCGCCATTCCACACCCAAGTGGTCAGGATCGAGATCACATTGCCGCGCGTCTTGCCGGCGATCCAGCGCTTGCCGATATCCTGCGTCATGTAGAACGTGCCGCGGAAGACGATGTTGGAGATCGCATCGAAGCCGCGGATCGAGAGGTCCTCGGTGCGGCTGATGAAGTTGCCGGCGGCATTGTTGACGAGGCCGGTGAGCGGGCCGTGCCCCGCCCAGATCTCGTCGTTCATGTCGCTGATCGCTTCGGCGACGCGGATGTCGCAAGCGTAGGGCACGACCTTGCCGCCATGCTTGTCCATCAGCTCCTTCGCGGTCTCCTCGCAGACCCCGCCGCGCCGGCCGCAGATGTGCACTTCGGCGCCGAGCTTCAGGAAACCCTCGGCCATTTCCTTGCCGAGCCCGGTGCCGCCGCCGGTGACCAGGATGCGTTCGCCCTTCATCAGGCCGTCCTTGAACATCAGTTTCGAAGTATCCATTGGTCTCTCCCTCTCGAGCGCGCTATCTGGACCGAGTATACTGCGACTTAAGGAGGAGACATCCATGAAACGAATGATCCTGGCAGCTGCCCTCGCGTCAGCAATTTCCGGCAGCGCGGCGGCCGATCCGTTGAATGTGTTCGGGACGTTCCAGCTGCCGTCCGGCAAGTCGCATATCGAGATCGCCGACTGCGGCAACGGCTCGCCCTGCGGCAAGGTCGTGTGGATCAGCCCGGACGGCCTGCCGGCCGGCGCCAGCCCCGACACGATCAAGGATGCCAAGGGCGCGAAGATCCTCGGACTTAAACTGCTGCACAGCTTCGAGCGCAAGGCGAATGACTGGCGCGGCGGCAAGATCTACGATCCTGGAGAGGGCAAGACCTATGCCTCGCGCCTCAAGCGGCTGGCAAATGGCACGCTGGAAGTGAAAGGCTGTATCGGCCCGATCTGCCAGACGCAGATCTGGAAGCCGGTCACTTCCTGAACGGCAGGCGGATCAGCCGCCAAATCGCCCAGACCGGAAGCACGACCAAGGCGCCGGCCAGGGCCGGTTTCCAGAAACTCTCGAGTGCCCAGCCGATGGCGGTCAGGGCGCGGTGGACGATGGCCGTGAAGGCGCCGCCGATATTGAAGGTCGCCCCGCCGGGCGCATAGTTGAACGCGAGGACGAAGAAGCCGGTGAGCGTGCTGAGGAGCAGCAGGCGAAGCGCCTGACCGACCGACAGGCTGAAGGCCCGGACGACGAAGGGCCGGGTTTCCGGCTCGGCGTCGACCGCCGGGGTTGCGGGCGGCTCCGGAGCGTGCGGCGGAGCGGGGCCTTCGGGCGGTGTTTCAGTCACCGCTTCCTCCCGGAGCAGGGGCAGGCCCATTGCGCGGGCTCGCCGAGGTGTCGCTGGATGCCGGCTTTGTCGGCTTGTCTTCCCTTTGGATTTCGATCTGGTGCGGATAGGGGATCGTGATGCCTTCGCGGTCGAATCCCTGTTTGACGTTCTTGTTGAGGTCGGCGCGTATCTGGACGAAGTCGGAGGTCGCCACCCAGGCCCGCAGGCGCAGCTTGACGCTCCAGTCCGCGAGGGCGTGGACGCCGGTCCAGGTCGTCGATTTCTGCAGCACATGATCATGTGCATTGGCGATATCCAGCAGGACCTTCAGCGCATGGTCGATATCGTCATCGTAGGAGATATCGAAAAAGAGATCGAGCCGGCGCTGCTGCTCGGCCGTGAAGTTGATCAGCGGATCGCCCCAGACCTTGTCATTGGTGATCGAGACGACCTTGTTATCGATCTGGCGCAGCGACGTGGTGAAGGGCGTGATGTTGGTGATCGTGCCCTCGAGGCCGGCGACGCCGACATAGTCGCCGATCCGGAACGGACGGAAGATGGCGAGCATCACGCCGGCCGCGACGGATTTCAGCGTGTCCTGCAGCGCGAGACCGATGGCGAGACCGGCCGCGGCAAGTACGGCGGCGAGCGAGGCGGCCGGGAAGCCGACCTGCGTCAGCGCGAAAACGATCGCGACGGCAAAGATGATGTACTTGATCAGCGACGCGGAGAAGGCGATCAGCGTGTCATCCGCGCCGGACTGGGCGTACGCCCGCGCGCCGAAACGGCGCAGGGACTTGGCAACGGAATTCGCCACCAGGACCGCAACCACCAGGACGAACACGGCACCGAGGACACCCGGACCATGCTTGTCGATCAGCGCGCGCCAGTCATAACCGGCAAGGCCAAGCGGCAGCGGCAGCAGGATGAACAAGGTGAGGAACCGGCTCGCCGATGCGGCGAGGTCCCAGGACGAGTTCTCGAACTCCTCCTTGTTCTTGGTGAAGCGCCGGCCGATGAACAGGATCACCCCTTTGACGACCGACGCAATCAGCAAGATCAGGATGACCGAAGCCAGCACGAGGCCCCAGTTCACGAGATCCGGCCAGATCGCCGCGATCCAAGGGGGCCAGGCCGAAGTGTCGAGCGCGAGCAGGAAGCTTTCGGGGGTCGGAATCTGTAATGTTGTCATACCCGTGATCTAAAGCGCTTTGACGGTCGCGTCACCCGCAGGAGCAGGATTGTTGCAGTTCCGAGCGCCGCCATGATCGCGATTGCGTGCATTTCGGTGCGCAGCCAGTTGTGCAGGACAATGCCGAGGAAACCCCAGCCGAGCGCCGCAAAGAACCAGAGATTGCGGCTAACGCGCGTCGCAAACAGCCAGGCCGCAAGGCCGGCGACTGCAAACGTGGCCCAGAACATCGGCCAGGGAAAATCCGTCGGGGCGAAGCCCGTGAAGGTACGAATGGTCAACGGCACCGAGATGGCGGCCGCCACCGTGATCCAGCCGGCGAGCAGGCCCGAGGCGGCG
>JBGTKE010000198.1:0-7804 GCA_041744775.1 Hyphomonas sp.
CCATCCGGACTATGGCGGTCTCGGCCTGTCGGCGACGACTTATTCCCGCATCGTGACCATGATCTCGGAAGAGTGGATGAGCCTGACAGGAATCTTCAATTCTCACCTCATGATGGCCACCGTGGTGCAGCGGTTCGGGACGCAGGTGCAGAAGGAATACTGGCTCCCGCGCTTTGCGACCGGTGAGCTGCGCGGCGGGCTTGGTCTGACGGAACCGGATGCAGGCACCGACCTGCAGGCGATCCGCACCGTTGCCCGGCGCAAGGGCGACAAGTATGTCGTGAACGGAACGAAGACCTGGATTTCCAATGCGATCGAAGGCCACTGCGTGGCGCTTCTCGTGAAAACCGATCCTGAGTCCAATCCGCGATACAACGGAATGTCCATCCTCATCACGCCAAAGATAGATCCGGAGACGCGCAAGCCGCGCGCCGGCATATCGAATGGACGAAAGCTCGAGAAGCTCGGTTACAAGGGCATCGATTCCGGCGAGTTCATTTTCGAGGACTATGAGTGCGATGCCGAACTCTCTCTGGTGGGCGGCGAAGAAGGAAAGGGCTTCTTCATGGCCACAGGCGGCCTGGAGATCGGCCGGATTAACATTGCGGCGAGGTCCGTCGGGATTGCGCGGCGAGCGCTCAAGGAAAGCGTGAAATACTCACAGCTCAGAAAGACGATGGGCAAGCGGATCTGCGAACATCAGGCGATCCAACTCAAGCTCGGAGAGATGGCCGCAAAAACGCGCGCAGCAGAACTGCTCGTCGAAGATGCGGCGCGCGCCTATGACCGGGGTGAGCGGATCGACATGGAAGCGGGCATGGCGAAGTACTTCGCGTCGGAGACGGCCGTGGAGGTCGCGTTCGAAGCGATGCGGATTCACGGAGGTTACGGCTATTCCAAGGAATACGTCATCGAACGCCTCTACCGGGATGCGCCGCTGATGTGCATCGGTGAAGGCACCAACGAGATGCAGCGCATCATCATCGCCAGGCAGCTCGTGAGACGGAACCCCGCATGACAGGCGCTCTGCCCCTTGACGGAATCCGCATCCTGTCGGTCGAACAGTACGGCGCCGGTCCCTATGGCACCCTCCTGCTGGCCCAGCTTGGCGCAGAAGTCATCAAGATCGAAGACGCCGCCCGCGGCGGCGACGTCTCACGCAGCGTCGGGCCCTATTTTCTCGGCGACAACGACTCCGACTTTTTCCAGACCTTCTCCTATGGAAAGAAGTCGGTTTCGCTGGACCTCAAGTCAGCTGACGGACGCATCGCCTTTGAGCGGCTGGTGGCAACTGCCGACGCGGTTGCCAACAACCTGAGAGGCGACCAGCCGGCGAAACTCGGCCTCACCTATGACCGGCTCAAGTCGGTGAATCCGAAGATCGTGTGCGCCCATCTGTCCGCCTACGGACGCACGACGCAGCGTGCAGAATGGCCGGGATACGATTACTTGATGCAGGCAGAGGGCGGGTTCATGCTGCTTACGGGAGAACCGGATGGCCCGCCGGCGCGCTGCGGGCTGTCAGTGGTCGATTTCCATACCGGCAGCCAGATGGCCACAGGGCTTCTGGCCGGGATCATTGGCGCGATGCGGACGGGCCAGGGCTGCGATATCGATGTCTGCCTGTTCGATACCGCCCTGCACCAGTTGTCCTATCCCGCAACCTGGTACCTGAACCGGGGACACCAGATCAAACGCCTGCCGCGCGGCGCGCATCCGTCCATCGCGCCGTCGCAGCTGGTGCGCACCGCCGATGGCTGGGGCCTGCTGATGTGCCAGACGCCGAAGTTCTGGGATTTCTGGTGCCAGCGTGCCGGCGCCGGTCATCTCGCTGCGGATCCGCGCTTCGCCGGGATCGAGGCAAGGCGGCAAAACCTTGCCGCGCTGACCGATGCCGTGGACGCCGTGATGCTCGCGATGACATCGCGCGAATGGACGGAGCGCCTCGGCGGTCATGTGCCTTTTGCGCCGGTCCTGTCACTCGCGGATGCACTGGGTACGTCTTTCGTGGCTGACACCGGGATGACAACCGAAGTCGCCCATCCATCCTGCGAAGGCCGCCACAAGGCCCTTGCATCCCCGTTCCGGGTCAACGGCGCCCGCCCGCCGCTTACCCGCGCGCCGCTCCTCGGTGAACATGATCGCGAGTTCAACCCATGAAACTCGAAGGGCTGAAGGTTCTGGACCTGTCGGCTTTCCTGCCCGGGCCGCACATGACCATGATGATGGCCGATCACGGCGCCGACGTGATCATGGTCGAGCCCGCCAATGGGACAGGTGAGCCGGTGCGCGATATCGGCGAGAGAACCCCCGACGGCATCTCCGTGTGGTTCCGAAATATTGCGCGCGGCAAACGCAGCCTGAAACTCAATCTCAAGGACGAAGCCGGGCTGGATATCCTGCTGCGTCTGGCCGAGCAGTCAGATGTGTTTGTCGAAGCTTTCCGACCGGGCGTCATGAAACGTCTTGGAGCCGATTATGCGACCCTCGCCGCACGCAACCCGCGGCTCGTCTACTGTTCCATATCCGCCTTTGGACAGGCCTCGTCTCTCGCCCAGAAGCCCGCCCATGATCTCACGGTTCAGGGCATGGCCGGTCTCGTCGATCTCAACCGGGGCCTCGAAGATGATCGACCGGCCATGCCGGGCATTCCCTTTGCAGATGCGGCGGCCTCGCTGATGGCGCTTTCGGCGATCCTTATGGCGCTCTATCGGCGCGGGACGACCGGCGAGGGCGACTATATCGATATGGCCATGTACGACGCCGCCATCGCCTGGACCCCGAACGTGCTCGGTCCGGTCTTTGGTGAGAACCGCTCGCCGGTGGTCAAGGACATGCGCAGTTTCGGCGGTAGCGCGATGTACAATATCTATGAAACGTCCGACGGAGAGTTTCTGGTGATCGGAGGCTCCGAGGTGAAGTTTGCGGAGAACCTCCTGGCCGCGCTGAAACGCCCGGATCTTCTCGATTGTGCAAGACAGCCTCCCGGACCGGCGCAGGCGCCGCTGCGCGCGTTTTTCAGGTCGACCTTCCGGGCGCAGCCCTTGTCGCACTGGCAGGAATTCCTGTCCGGTGTCGACTGCTGTTGGTGCTGGACCCGGAGCCTGAAGGACGCCTTCGAAGATCCGTTCACGGCAGAACGCGGGATGGTCTTCACGGACACAGCCGGCAGGCGTCATGTCGGCCCCCCGATCCGGTTTGCAAACGAGCCGGCTCGCCCGTCCACCCGTGTTCCGGAATTCGGAGAGGACAGCGAGGAGATCGCCCTGCAGGCCGGACTCAGCCCTGACGAAATCAGCCGGCTGAAGCAGCGTGGCACGCTATGAGCGGCATGTTTCCGGCCCACCGCGCCCATGCGGGCCTCTGGGAAGGCACCTATCGCCATCTCGGTCCCGACGGCGCTCCCGAACAGGTGCTGCGATCGAAGGTCTGGTGCGATTTTCCCGGAACCGGTCTTGTGTTCTACAGCCAGCGGATCGAGCTCACCGACGAGACAGGACACGTCACGCGCGCCGCCTTTGAAGGCAGCCTGCGCGGCGACCATGTCTGGTTCGATACACCGACCTTCGCGGGGCGCAGTTGGGAGACCTCCGACGGCGTCGTCCTGCTCAACCTTCAGCGCAAGGATGAACCCGGAGCCCATTTTGTCGAAATCATCGTGATGGGAGAGGGCGGACAGCACCGCGCGCGCACCTGGCACTGGTTCCGGAAAGGCAGGCTCTTTCGCCGGACGCTGTGCGACGAACAGCGGGTGGCCTGAGAAGGCGCGCCAGGCGCGATGAAGCTCCGCGCCAGGTAGCTTTCTCTATCCAGGCCTGAAGATACCGGCCGCCAATCCCGGCACGCGCACTCTAGCGTTTTCGTTCGAGCTGCATTTCGTAGGCGAAGCGGCCTGCTGGATGAAGGCTCTCGGAGAGCAGTATCTGGTCCCCGCTCGCATCATTGTATCGCCGCACAGTCCTGAGCGCGGGTGATCCCGTTTCCACACCAAGCCTTTTGGCCTGGCTTGCGTTGAGCGCGACGGCCTCCATGCGTTGAAGCACCCGGTCAATGCTGAGGCCATGCGTGCGTTCTATCCATTCGGAGATCGAACCGGAAAGGGCGGCGAGCGTCGCGGCATCGGGGGCCACACTTCGCCGCACATAGACCGCCGTGATGGCCAGCGGCGGCTGGCGTCCCGTACGCCGGAAACCGACAAACTGGCGGTAGGAACCCTTGAGGCCAAGCCGCGCAACCGATTCAGCGTCGGCATCGCGCTCCGTGGTCACTTCAAAGCGCGCCTCGCGCGCATACTGGAGGATTGACTCGAAATCGCTAAGCGCCTGGGCAAAGGCCGGCGGGCGCGGCGCAGCGACGATCGTGCCCGCGCCGCGCCGGCGTTCGATCAATCCGTCTTCGGACAGGAGCCTCAGGGCATCGCGGGCCGTGTGCCGGGAGATGCTGAAGGTTTCGCACAACTCCATTTCGGTCGGTAGCGAATCGCCGGGCCTCAGCTTGCCACTGGTAATTCGCTTGCGCAGCAGGCCTGCGATCTGCCTGTAGCGCGGCGGGCCGGGTTGGGCCGTATCCTTTGGAGCTTGTGTCATTCCCTCACTTCGATTTTGTACGTGCGCACGTCAAGTTTGCAGTTCACGATTTCAGAAAACATATGTTAGGACGTCTTAATGTCCGGACAAATACGACGCCTTCCAATACTTGATGAACTGGCGCAGCATCTGCTCCGTCCGGTCTCACCGGACGCCCGCCGGCAGGCGGCTGTCCGGGTGGCGGATTGGGCAGGGTGTGCGGCCGCCGGCGCCCGCGAGCCTGCCGGACAGATCATGCTCGCTGCCGCAGACCATTCGGCCGAAGGCGAGGCGTTTGCTTGGGGTTCACTCGGCAACATCCTTGAAATGGATGACGTGGACAAACGCGCGCTGCTTCATCCCGGACCCATCATCATTCCGGCTGCCCTAGCGCTGTCGATCGCGTCCGGGGCCAACGCGCAGCAGTTCCTGGACAGCGTCGTTCGCGGATATGAAGCCACCATCCGGCTCGGCCGGGCCGTAGGCCCCGGGCACTACCGCCTCTGGCACAACACAGGCACCTGCGGGTCAATCGGGGCGGCCGCAGCCTGCGCCTTCATTCTCGGCCTGGCGCCGGACCGGCTGGTGCACGCCATGGCTCTGGGGATCAGCCAGTCCGCCGGTCTCTGGCAGACCCGCCACGAGCCCTCCAGTCAGGGAAAGCAACTCCATACCGCGCACGCAGCAAGGTCCGGGGTGACCGCGGCGCGCCTCGCGGCAACAGGCTTCGCAGGCCCCCGCTATGTGCTCGAAGGGCCCCAGGGTTTCTTTGCGGCGATGTGCCCCGGCGCAGATCCGGAAGCAGTCCTCGCCCCCTACGACAGCGACTGGCTGATCCAGGATGTCAGTACAAAGCCCTGGCCAGCCTGCCGGCATACCCATGCGGCCATCGATGCAGCGCTTCTGCTGCGCGCCGACGCCGCGCAGCCGGCATCGGGAACCATCCTCGTCGAGACCTACCAGGACGCCCTGGCATTCTGCGACAATCCCTCGCCGGGCAGCGTGCTGGAGGCGAAGTTCTCGCTCCAGCATGCCGTGGCCGTGGCGCTCGCGCGCGGCGCGCCCCGGCTGGACGATTTTTCCCTGCCAGCAATTGCGGATCCTCAGCTTTCCGAACTCAGGACGCGTATCTCGGTCAGGGAGAGCAGAGCCCTGACGCTTGCCTATCCTTCGCGCTTCGGCGCCCGTGTGAGCCTGGACGGCGCGTCGGCGGAAGTTGGGGACGCCTGGGGGGATCCCGAGAACCCCGTGACCGATGATGATGTGTTCAGAAAGTCGGGGCTGCTGATTGAGGCGGCGGGTTGGACGAAGGCGGACGCAGAAAACCTGCTCGGCGCCGTCAGGGCGCTGGTTGCCGGAGACGGCCTTGACCGGCTCGCCGCCGAGCTGAGGGCGCACCTGTAATGGCAAGCCTGGTCGACACCGTTGTAGACCATGGTCTGGGCGCCCGGTACGAGGACATACCGGACGCAGCACGCGGCGCAGTCGTAACCTTCCTGCTCGACTCCCTCGGCGTTGGCATCGCCGGCGCCGCTCATCCGCTGACGCCGGATGTACGCCGCGCCGCGCTGAGCTGGGGCGGCGAAGGGCGCGCCCATGTCTGGGGCCCCGGCAAAATCGCCGTAACCGCCGCGACGGCCGCCTTCGTCAATGGATTCCAGATCCACTGCCAGGAATTCGACTGTGTTCACGAACCGGCAGTGGTTCATCCCATGGCGACGATCCTTGCGGCTCTGATGGCCTGCGTCGATACCGCCGAGGCGCCGGTCAGCGGGCAATCCCTCTGTGCGGCGCTGGCGGTCGGTGTCGACCTGGCAGCGGGGCTCGGGATTGCGGCGAAGAGCCCGATCCGCTTCTTCCGGCCGGCTAATGCGGGATTGTTCGGCGCTGTTCTCGGCATCTGCCGGTTGAGGCAGTTTACGCCTGACCAGGCAAAGGATGCGCTGGGCTACGCACTCGCCTTCAATGCGGGAACGATGCAGGCGCATGTCGAAGGCAAGCCGGCCCTGCCGCTTCAGATCGCAAATGCAGCGCGTAGCGCGGTTGCGGCGACAGACCTGGCGGGCCTCGGCATCCCCGGCCCCCATGACAGTCTCGAAGGCCCGTTCGGCTATTTCCGCCTTTTCGAAGACGAGGTCGACGCTTCGGAACTGCGCACAACGCTCGGACGCACCTGGCGCATAGCCGAAGTCAGCCACAAACCCTTTCCAACCGGTCGCGCCTGCCAGGGCGGGATCGAACTGATGGCCCGGGTTTCGGCGCGCGGCCTGACGCCGGACGAGATTGAGGCCGCTCGGCTGACAGCGCCGCCATTGATCGGCCGCCTCGTCGGGCGACCATGGCGCGCCGACATGACGCCGGCCTATGCACGTCTCTGTTTCGCTTATTGCGGCGCTGTCGCCCTGGCGCGTGGCACCGTGGCACTTGGAGATTTCAGTCCTTCGAAACTTGCTGATCCGGCAATAGCGCGGCTCGCCCGGAAGATCGAAGTCCTCGACGATGGATCGGGAGATCCATCCGGCTTCGCGCCGCAGAGGATCGAAATCCGCCTCGAGTCGGGCGAGGTCATCCGTGAGCGGACGGACGCGGTGGTCGGAAGTCCCGCAAAGCCGCTTTCGCGCGCCGAGAACGAAGAAAAGTTCCGGGCCTGCCTGACATTCGGGTTTGCCGGACCGGCAAACCCGATAGCGGACGAACTCATCTTTCAGGTCAGCCAGCTCGGCGCGCTGAAAGACGCCGCCGTGCTTTCCCTTCTTGCTTCCGGACAGGAGTTTCAGCCGTGACCGACGTGCACAACACCTACTTCAATTCCGTCGACTGGGGGGCGTTGCAGAAAGAGCATCCCATCGGGGACGCCTTTGTCACCTTCGCGCGCAAGAGCGAAGATGTAATCCGCGCCCACCAGGAGAAGCTCTTCCGCCGCTGCGTCGCAAGAGCCTGGCAGGTGCCGTTCTATCAGCGCCTGTGGGGAAATGCAGGCCTCGAACCTGGCGACATCCGGGGCCTCGACGCCTTGCCCAGCCTGCCGGTCTTCGACAAGACCGACATCATGGACTCGATCGCGCTGAATCCGCCTTTCGGTGATTTTGCCGGCTTTAAGTCCCATCCGGGCGGCCGGCCACCCGTCATCATGCATACGACGTCCGGCACGACCGGCACGCCGCAGGTACTCCTCTTCGGGGCCAAGAGCCGGGAGGCTCAGAACCTGTTGCTTGGCCGGCTCTACCGGTTCCAGGGAT
>JBGTKE010000199.1:0-4895 GCA_041744775.1 Hyphomonas sp.
TGCCGAACACCCGGTCGGCTCGGAAATCGAGGGCGAAGTGCGCGGCATCACCGAGTTCGGCCTGTTCGTGGGCCTCGGCCCCGACCTCGACGGCATGGTGCACATCAACGACATCTCGTGGGACAAGCCCGGTGACCAGGCGATCGAAGCCTTCACCAAGGGCGACAATGTCAAGGCGAAAGTCCTCGATGTGGATGTCGACAAGGAGCGTATCTCGCTCGGCATCAAGCAACTGGCGGGTGACCCGATCGAAGCGGCCAGCAGCGGCGATGGCGGCGGCATCAAGCGCGGATCGACCGTGACCTGCACCGTGGTCGAGGTGACTTCGGGCGGCCTGGAAGTCGAATTCGGCACCCCGCCCGTGAAGACCTTCATCCGCCGGTCTGACCTCTCGCGTGACCGGGCTGACCAACGCCCCGAGCGCTTTGCGGTCGGTGACAAGGTCGACGCGAAAGTCGTGACGTTTGACCGGGCTTCGCGCCGCGTCTCCCTCTCGGTGAAAGCCCTTGAGATCGCCGAAGAAGCCGAAGCCGTTGCCCAGTATGGCTCTGCCGATGCCGGCGCGTCGCTGGGCGATATCCTCGGCGCAGCGCTTGCCTCGGGCACCAAGGGTAAGGCCAAGGCGGCTCCGGCTGCTAAAGCTGCTGCGAAAGGCGACGCCAAGTCGCTCGACGCCCGCGGCCGTCTGACCGCGCCGCAGGGCAACTCCGATGACCTGAAGAAGATCAAGGGCGTGGGCCCGGCCTTCGAGAAGAAGCTGCACGAAGCCGGCATCTTCCACTTCTGGCAGATCGCGGCTCTGTCCGACGAGCAGGTGGCGAGCCTCGAAGAAGAGCTCGCTTTCCAGGGCCGGATGGAGCGTGACGACTGGAAGGGCCAGGCCGAAGAGCTGATGTCCGAAAGCTGATACTCCGTAGATTCCGCAAGCGGGTCTAAATAAAATTCAGGCAATGTTTGCGGCGGGGGCCTAGCGCTTCCGCCGCAAATGCGTTTAATATCAACAGGATGCTGAAGTCTCAACTCATCGACAAGCTCGCCGGCGAGTACCCGCACCTGCGTCATGAGGACGTGGAAAGGGTCGTCAACGTGATCCTGGACGAAATCGGGGGTGCGCTGGCGCGCGGCGACCGGGTGGAACTACGCGGCTTCGGCGCATTTTCGGTGCGCAAGCGCGATGCTCGCAGAGGGCGCAACCCGCGCACCGGCGACCCCGTAAAGGTGCCCGCCAAAGCGGTCCCCTTCTTCAAGGCCGGCAAGGAACTGCGCGCCCGCGTCAATGGCGGCGACGATCCCGAGGCGCGATAGGCCTCAAACCTTGCTCGCCTTTCTTGCGGCCTGCGCTTGACGCTCCGCCCGAACCCCGCAATCTGCAAACCTGATTTTCGGACGGTCGCGCGCCTGCAGCGGGGGAGATTATGCTCAAGGAATTCAAAGAGTTCGCCCTTAAGGGCAATCTCGTCGATCTCGCCGTCGGCTTCATTCTCGGCGGCGCCTTCGGCACCATCGTCACGTCACTCGTCAATGACATCCTGATGCCGATCCTCGGCAGCCTGACTGGCGGCGCCGATTTCTCGGATCTGTTCGTGAACCTCGGCGACGGCACCTACGCCTCGCTTGCCGAGGCCAAGGAAGCCGGCGCGCCGGTCATCGCTTACGGCCTGTTCATCAACAATGTCATCGCCTTCGTGATCATGGCCTTCGCCCTGTTCTTCGTAGTCAAGGCCATGAATAATCTCAGGAAGAAGGAAAAGGCGGCGCCGCCGCCGGCCCCGCCGCGGCAGGAAGTATTGCTGGAAGAAATTCGCAACCTGCTGGCCAAGCAAAGCTAGGACCTGCGTCACGTCGTTCATGGAGTGTTAGGGATCCGTCCCGCATAATCCTGGACAGTAGAGTACCGAGTAGAGTGGTGAGGGGCGGCCTAACGGCCGCCCTTCTTTCATTTGAGGTGGGTTGCCCGGCTAGGCGGGCGCGAGGCCCAGCGCTTCGGCGAGCGCGTCATGTGCGCCTTCGGTGAAATGGAAGGCCTGCCAGCCCCGGCGGCGCGCGGCGAGGATGTTCTCCTGCATGTCATCGACCAGCAGCAGCGCGGCAGGGTCTGCCTGCATTTCGTCCTCGATATGCGCGAAGTAGTCCGTGTGCGGCTTGGCGATCTTCATGCGGCCGGCGGCGAAGATGCGGTCGACATGCGAATGGAAGCCCATCCGGTGCTCGATGAAATCGGTTCGGTGGATTTCGTTATTGGTCGCCATGACATTGCGCACGCCGCGCGCCTTCAGGGCGCCGACAATCGCCAGCGTGTCGGGATCGGGCAGCGCATCCCGGGTGAACCAGTAATCGAGGATCTCGGAGGTGCGCCCGTGGGCTCCGTTCATCTCGGTCCACTCAGTGACGATCTCGATCAGGCAGGCCTCGCCTTGCATCGCTTTCTGGAAGCGGCCGTCAAAGAGGTGCGCGCTGAACGAGCGGATCGAGAGGCCGAGATCGCGTTCGAAGTTGCGCGACCAGGCGAATACGCCGTTCTCGATGTTCCGGTTGAGGACGCCGTCAAAGTCCCAGGCAACGACCTGGACCGCCGATGGATCGCGGATCGTCAGTAGGTGTATTCCTCGATACCGGTCAGCTTGATCGTATAGGCCGCGTCGGCCAGTTCGCTTTCCTGCGTCTGGGTATAGATCGTGCCTTCGATCCAGACGGCCTGGGCGAGGTCCTTCATCTTGATCGGCTTGTCGGCGATGATGAAGACGGTCTGGTTCGGCGGCGGCGGCGGCGAGTGGATGCAGGCGCCGAAATACGGCACCAGCAGGAATTCCTTGATCTGCGCATCGGCGCCGTATTCGAACGGCACGGTATAGCCGGGGATCCGGATTTTCTTGCCGTTGAGTTCCTTGACCGTGTTGAACGTGCCGATCTGCACGGCGACATCGGCGGCCGAGCCTTCAGCAATCCCTGCCCCGGAATAGAGCATCGACATCTGCGCCTGGTACATCTGGGCGAGGCGTTCTTCTTCGCCTTCCGGCATCAGGTCTTCCCAGCCGATGCGCTTGACGCCCCGGGCGGCGAGTTCTTCATCCTGCTTCTTGGTGTCGGCGGCGCGTTGGGCGGCTTTCGCTTCGCGAGCAGCGGCGCGGTCAGCTGCGGTTTCGCCAATCTTGTCGCCAACCTTGGGACCCGAGGTCGCCGTAGATTCTGCGGCGGCAGACTTAGCGGCAGGCTTGGCCGCCGGCGATTCGGCAGAGGCGGGTGCGTCGGCAGCGCTGCAGGCTGCAAGGCAGACAGCAACAGCGACGAGGGCGGAGGCGGGAAAGGACTTCATCATACGTTCCTAATTAAGCGGTGACCGGCCGGTGCACCAGACCCGAATGCCATGACTTACAGCCGCACACTGAGACCATCCGCCAGCGACCGGCGCATCGCCGTGAGCGCCGGGATCGCCCCGATCAGGAGTGAGGCGGCCGTGACAGCGCCCAGCACGGCCAAGTCGACGAGCCCCGGCGCGCCCATGGAGAAGGCGACGCCGTATTGGGCTTGCAACAGCGGCGCGAGGACGGCGATCAGTCCGTGGATGAGCACGATACCGAGCGCCGCGCCGAGGAAGCCGATAAGCCCGGCTTCGAACACCAGCAGCAGGAAGATGTGATGCGGCCGCGCGCCGGTGGCCCTGAGGATCGACATTTCGCGGCGGCGTTCATTGAGGCTGGTCAGGATCGAGGTGAGGATCGAGACGAGGCCGACGGCGATCACGAAAGCCGAGACCGCCAGCAGCGCGCGTTCGGCGACGGAGGTGACGTTCCAGAGTTCGGCCAGTGCCTCGCCGGGGATGATCGCCATCAGAGGCTCGCCGCGATTGGTGTTGATCGCCCGGCGTGTCGTCAGGATCGTGCCCTTGCGCTCAAGGCCGACAAAGATGGCCGTGACGGTCTTCGGCGTCAGGTCGAACGAGCGGATCATCTCTTCCGGGATCGTGTCGGCGAGCGGGTTCTTTGCGCCCGTCTCCCAGCCGACATGAATGGCGGTGATCGCCTCGAGCGAAACATGCACCGTGCGGTCGACCGGCGTGCCGGTGGGTTTCAGGATGCCGGTGATGCGGAACGGGCGGTTCTCGTGGCCGGCGCCGAGATCGGCGGCGCCCAGACCGTGCGACAGGGTGACCGGCGTCTCCAGCGTATAGCCGAGTTCGCGGGCGACTTCCGAACCGATCACGGCATCAAAGAGGTCCGCGAAGGGCTTGCCCTCGGAGAAGGTGAGCGCCTGTCCGCCGCCGAACTTGTAGTGATCGAAATAGGCGAGATTGGTGCCCATCACGCGGTAGCCACGATGGCTATCGCCGAGCGCGATGGGAACAGTCCAGGCGACATCCTCGCGTGCGGCGATCTTCTCGAAGGTGGGCCAGGAGACTTCGGCCGTCGCGCCGCCCATGCGGAAGACGGAATAGAGCAACAGGTTGACCGAGCCGGTGGGCGCGCCGACGATCAGATCGGTACCGGAAATCGTGTTGCCGAAACCTTCGCGCGCGCCGCTGCGGGCCTTTTCCACGCCGAGGAAAAGCGCGACCGAGAGCGCGACTGCGACGATGGTGAGGATCACCGAGCCCTTGCGGTTGAGGAGGCTCTGCCAGGCGAGGGAGAGAAGCGCGGTCATGCGCCGACCCCTGCCGGATTCATGGCGCGGTTGATCGCGGCGAGATCGACCGCGCGGGTGAACAGCGGCGCGAGGCTGGCGTCATGGCTGACGAAGAGGAGGCTGGCGCCGGTGCGCGTCACTTCTTCGGAGAGGAGCGCGATGAACCGGTCGCGCGCATCGGCGTCGAGGGCGGAGGTCGGCTCGTCGGCGATGATGAGGTCCGGCGCGCCGATCAGCGCGCGGGCGGCGGCGACGCGCTGCTGCTGGCCGACCGA
>JBGTKE010000200.1:0-2712 GCA_041744775.1 Hyphomonas sp.
CCTTGGCCGCGCGATGGCCGAAGCCCTCGGCGCCGATGGCTGGGCGGTCGCCATCCACTACCGCGGCTCAAAGGCCGGCGCTGAAGAGGCAGCCGCCACGATCCGCAAGGCGGGTGGGCGCGCCGAACTCATCGCCTGTGATCTCTCCGATGAAGCCGCCCGCGCGGACCTCGTCGCCGAGGCCGCCCGCAAGCTCGGCCGCCCGGTCACATTACTTGTCAATTCCGCCTCCACTTTCGCCGATGATACGGCCACGGATCATTCCCGCGCCGACTGGGATCATCATATCGAACCGAACCTGCGCGCCCCCATCCATCTCGCCCAGCAACTTGCCCGCGCGCTGCCCGCCGGGGAGAAGGGCCTCGTCGTCAACCTGATCGACCAGCGGGTCTGGAAGCTCACCCCGCAATTCTTCACCTACACGCTCTCCAAGGCCGCGCTCTGGCAGGCGACGCAAACCCTTGCCCAGGCCCTCGCGCCAAGCGTCCGCGTCAACGCCATCGGCCCGGGACCGACGCTGCAGAGCATCCACCAGTCCGCCGAAGACTTTGCTGCCGAAAAGTCGGCCACCCTCACCGGCGAAGGCTCCAGTGCCGAGGAAATCGTCCGTGCCCTGCGCTATTTCATCTCCGCCACGAGCGTTACAGGCCAGATGATCGCCTCGGACGGCGGCCAGCACCTGATGTGGCAAACGCCTGATACCCAGACCTGAGGTCCTCCCTTGAATTTCGGTTCCGACACCACGGCCCCGGCCCATCCCGCTGTTCTTGAGGCGCTGGCGCGAGCCAATTCCGGCGCTGAGCCGAGCTATGGCGGCGACGCCGTCACTGCTCGTCTGCGCGGCGTGATTGCGCGGGTCTTCGAGACCGATGACTTCGACTTCTGGCTCACCGCCTCCGGCACTGCTTCCAACGCTCTCGCGCTCTCCTGTTTCTGCCCGCCCACCGGCGCCATCCTCTGCCATGAGGAAGCGCATATCGAGCGCGACGAGCGCGGCGCACCGGCATTTTTCTCCGGGGGCGGACAACTCCGCCTGCTGCCCGGCTTCGGCGCAAAGATCGATCCGGCCGCCTTCGCCCGCGCGGTGGATGCCAACAATCCGGACTTCGTCCATGAAACACCCCTGCATGCCGTCTCCCTGACCAACCTTACCGAATGCGGCATGGCCTACCAGCCAGCCGAAATCGCCGCCTTCGCCGGGCGGGCGAAAGAAGCCGGTCTCGCCTTGCATCTCGACGGCGCCCGCCTTGCCAACGCGCTCGCCGGTACACAAGCCACGCCGGCCGAGATGAGCTGGAAAGCCGGCGTCGATGTCCTGACTCTCGGATTGACCAAGACCGGCGCGATGGGCTGCGAAATCATCCTCCTCTTCGGTGCCGCCCGTGCCAAAGCACCAGACCTCCGTATACGGGCTAAACGCTCCGGCCATATGCCGCCCAAGTTGCGCTACCTCGCCGCGCAGGCAGAGGCGATGTTTACCGATAGCCTCTGGCTGAAACTCGCCGGTCATGCCAATGCCATGGCGCGCCAGCTCGCCGAAGGCTTCGAGCGGAAAGGTTACGCGCTGGCCTATCGGCGCGAAGGCAATGAAGTGTTCGCCCGGTTGCCCGCCGAGGCCGCCGGAACGCTGCAAGCAGCCGGTGCCGCGTTCTATCCCTGGCCGGGCGGCGCCTCGCGCTTTGTCTGTTCCTGGGCGACGGACGACGCGGACGTCAACGCGTTGCTCGCCGCGCTGTAGTCCGTCTACGGAGTCAGCGCCCGCCCGAGCCATCCCTGAAGGTGGCCCATGATGGCGCCGGACTCCATCGGTGCGGACTCCGCGCCGCCCAGCAATTCCTGATGCAGCGCCATCACCAGCATCGGAGACAGTGTCGCCAGCGCCGCCGCGCGCAGCGCCGCATCATCATCAGGAGCGCCCGGCGTGCCGCGGAGCTTCTCGCTCACGGCTTTCAGCGCGGGCTCCAGCACTTTTTCGAGATAGGCCTTTCCGGCGCATTCATCGGCCAGTCCCTCGATCAGGCCGAACGCATGCGCGCGGGTAAATCCGCCGAGTTTCATGCCGGCTTCGGAGATCCGGAAATATTCCTCGAACGCGATCGCTGGGCTCGCCGAAGGCGTCGCCACCATCGCCCAGAGCGGCGTGGCGCGGCGGCCGATATTCTCGAGAATCTCGACGACGAGTCCCTGCCGGTCATGGAAATAATGGCGCAGCGTCGGCTCAGACTGGTGCACCGCCATCGCAAACTGGCGCAGCGACGGGCGGCGCAGGTCCGCCGACAGCGCGAAATCCGTCAGCGCATCGAGCAGCGCCGCGCGCTTGTCATCAAAGTCGTGATTGCGAGCACCGGCAGGTCTGGGCATGTTGTTCCGTCCCGTTTCTTTTCTGTGGTCCTGCGCGCGGCAGTCACTTGTCCCCGTGTAAATGGATTCCAGCGGCGGTTTGTCACGTAAGACTGCCACATGACCTGCAGAGGCGAAAATCGGGACCAGAAGGCCTGTAAGCCGGGTTCTGTTCGCCCCTTGCGGGGTCTGGCAGCCATTCCTCTGGGACGCTCATTGCTGAACGCCTCACGCGACACACCCGGGGCACGGGCATAAGACGGCCCATATGTGCCCCCTACTTGGTCTTGCTCCGGGCGGGGTTTGCCTTGCCAGCCCTGTTGCCAGGCCTGCGGTGGGCTCTTACCCCACCCTTTCACCCTTTCCCTTTGG
>JBGTKE010000201.1:0-3268 GCA_041744775.1 Hyphomonas sp.
GTGATCAAGGCCGCGCGCGTCGCCCCGGAGGCTTCGCTCATCAGGAGCCGGGCGTCATGGCGCGGATCGTCGATACCCGCCGCCCGCAGGCGCTCGGCAGCGGCACGCAACACCTGCTCGAAACTGAGGACGCTCAGGCTCCGATCTCCATCGCGGCCAGCTTGCGCGCCTGATCTTCCGTGATCAGCGCTTCGACCACATCGTTCAGCTTGTCGCCCGAAATGATCCGGTCCAGCGAATAGAGCGTCAGACCGATCCGGTGATCGGTCAGCCGGTTTTCCGGGAAATTGTAGGTGCGCACTTTCTGGCTGCGGTCACCCGAACCGATCTGGCTGGAGCGGGCCTCGGCGCGGGCCGCATCCTTCTCGGCGCGCTCGCGCTCGTAGAGACGGATCTTCAGCTGGTCCATCGCCTTCTCGCGGTTGACGTGCTGGGACTTCTCCGAACTCGTCACCATGATTCCGGTCGGCAAGTGAGTGATCCGCACCGCCGAGTCGGTCGTGTTGACGTGCTGGCCGCCGGCGCCGGACGAGCGCATTGTATCGATACGGATGTCTTCAGCGCGCACCTCGATCTCGATATTCTCGGGCGCCGGCAGAACCGCCACCGTCGCCGCCGAGGTATGCACGCGCCCCTGCGTCTCGGTCACCGGCACGCGCTGCACGCGGTGCACGCCGCTTTCCCATTTCATCCGCCCGAACACGCCGTCGCCCGATACGTTGGCGATGATCTCCTTGTAACCGCCGGCCTCGCCTTCCGACGCATCGACGATCTCGACCTTCCAGCCGAGCAGCTGCGCGTAGCGCATGTACATCCGCCACAGGTCGCCTGCGAACAGCGCGGCTTCGTCGCCGCCGGTTCCGGCCCGCACTTCCAGCACGATGTTCGCCTTGTCATCGACATCCTTGGGCAGCAGCAGGACCTGCATCGCCTGCTCGAGGGACGGCAGCCGGTCCTTCAGCTCTTCGATCTCCATCCGCGCGAGGTCCGCCATCTCGGGGTCCCCGGAGGCGGCCAGCGCTTCGGCTTCCTGCAGGCCGCGCCGGGCCGACAGCAGCTCGCGCGCCTTTTCCGCGACCGGGCGGAGTTCGGAATGCTCCTTCGACAGGGCTATGATTTCCCTGGACTCGGAGGTCGCACCCATGCGGGCCTCGACCTCCTCGAACCGGTCGAGCACCTGCTGGAGACGTGTAACGGAAAGGGAGGACATGGCCGCCCTTTAATCCGGTTTCACGCCGCTTGGAAGCGCCTAGCCGCCAAACACCCGCAAGGCTTCCCGCCCCGCCAGGAAGAACAGGCAGAGCGTACCGGCCGCGAAGATCATGAACCGCAGCGCCACCTTGCCGATCACGATCTGCACGACCGAGTGCACTACCCGCAAGGCCACATAGATCCAGCCGACCAGCTGGGCGACCGGGTCCGCCCCGCCCGTCAGCGCGATGAAGACCATCAACGCGTAGAAGATCGTCGGCTGCTCGTGCAGGTGGTTGTAATTGTCCGCCGCCGAGCGGACATGCGCCGGCAGCTTGTCGCTGTAGGTCCCCGGATGGCGGGCATCATCCGGTTTGATCCCGTATTTCGGGAACGCCGGCAGGCGCAAGGCGTACATCCAGATCCACATGACGAGGGTCCAGAGAACCAGCGCCAGCACGGGCTTGAGAAATTCGGTGGTTTCCATGAGTCAGCCTCCCAACTGATTGTCAGGAAACAGCTTTATCTTGTGGCATCAGCCCTTGGCAACTCCGCCGGCATGGAAGCGGTCGCCGTGACGGCCCGCGCCTTGAGGAAGGAGATGAAGGCGAGGATGTCGTCATCGACCACGCTGTGCCCGCCGGGCCGCAGCCACCAGACGATGCCGGCCGCCGGGTCGAAGGTGCGCATTCCTTCACGGTTGAGGCCCGGCCAGCCGTACGCTTCCCACATCGCGCTGGCCGCTTCGGCCGCCCGGTAGCTGGAGTTCGGATCCGACCAGACATCTCGGCG
Organism: Hyphomonas sp.; assembly: GCA_041744775.1. Classification (GTDB taxonomy): domain Bacteria; phylum Pseudomonadota; class Alphaproteobacteria; order Caulobacterales; family Hyphomonadaceae; genus Hyphomonas. The sequence continues at coordinate 1,984 of JBGTKE010000201.1, forward strand.
CGCATTGCCGAGGAAGACCCGGCGCGGCGCGATCAGCGCCAGCAGGAGGTGCTGGTCGTAGGGCAGCAGGTCCGGGTTCGCGGCATAGGCCGGCGCCTCCGGCGACAGCCAGTGCGGATAAGTTTTCGCCATGCGCTCCAGCGTCTCGCCGGTGGGCGACCGCGACAGCGAGGCGCCCGCGAAACCGGACTGGTGCGAGATGACCGCCTCGATGCGCGAGTCCCAGATCGTTGCCAGCAAGGCCGCCTTGCCATGGCGGGAATGGCCCATCACGGACGTGTAGCCCGTATCGACGCGCGGGTCATCTTCCAGCACGTCCATCGCCGCCGAGTAGGCAAAGGCCCAGGCCATCAGCGTGCTCGTCGGGTTCACATCGGCGCCAAGCCCGGCCATGGCGCGCGGCGCGAGCCGCGTGCTGTCGGGAATGAAGTCGCCCGCGTAGAAGCTCGCATAGACGAAGCCGGCATCGAAATAGAGGCCGACCGGCGCCTCGGCGATGTATTCGCCGAACAACCGTGTGACGATGAAACTCGCCACCGGTCCGAAATCCCGGGCCGTACACGGATCACCGTCTGTGCTGGTGACCTCTTCGCCCGGGAAGGTCGCGCAATTGGAGCTGAAGGTCTGGCTGAGCACTAGCGGATTGGCGAGCGCCGTCGCCGGAAATGCCGCCACCAACTGGAAGGTCCGTGCGCCTTCGCCCCGCCCGATCGTGATGTCGAGTTCCTCGAGCGTGCCGCGCCCTTCGAGATAGTCGGGATTGATGATCCGCCAATTCCCGACCGACACCGGCAGGCCCTGCGGCCACGGCCCGTAGAGCGTGTCCTCCAGCATCTTCATCGCCTCGGCCCGGCCATCCGGTGTCATCAGGCGGTCGATATCAAGCGCCGGCACTGCGGCGGGCTTGTTGCCCGTATCGAGGCTCGCATAATTGAGCCCCAGCATCGTGCAGCTGGACGCCACAAGAAGGGTCAGGCCTGCCAGCAGGGTCAGGCCTATCCATCGCAAAACCTTGAAAATCATGGTGCCCGTCAGATCCTTGTTAATCGGCCAGAGCTAGCTCTTTCCATCCATTCCGGACAGACTTCGCAGCTGCAGCTTGCATCGCGTTCCGGTCACGTTAGCGTGTTCACGTGAACATTGTCAGTGCACTTGTCGGCCTCTTTTTGGGCGCCCTCTTGGGCTTCGGCAGCGCCCTGGCGGCGGCCGGCATCGTCGGCCCCGGCCTGCGGCTGGGCGGCGGCGTGGATGTCCGCGGCTGGACCAGCGACTGGACCATCGGCTC
>JBGTKE010000202.1:0-9218 GCA_041744775.1 Hyphomonas sp.
GCGCGCGCCGTCCGCCGAAGGGCTGGAGCTGGCCGAAGCGGCGATGGCCGCCGGCCTCTCCGCCCTGATGACCGGTCACCGCGCGCCGCCGTCGGAAGACCTGCGCGTCCGGATGGACCAGATCATCTCCCTCGCCGAGGAGATCGCCGAAGACGCCGAAGCGCTGCCGGACCTGCCGGCCCTCTCCGAAGAGCCGCCCGCCCGGGTCCGCCGCACAAGGCTGCCGGACCGGCGCAAGGGCTACATCCAGAAAGCGACGGTCGGCGGGCATAAGGTTTACCTGCATACCGGCGAGTTCGATGATGGCAGCCTCGGCGAGATCTTCATCGACATGCACAAGGAAGGCGCCGCCTTCCGCAGCCTGATGAACAATTTCGCCATATCGGTTTCCCTCGGCCTGCAATACGGCGTGCCGCTGGAAGAATATGCCGACGCCTTCGTCTTCACCCGGTTCGAACCGGCCGGCGCCGTCACCGGCAATGACCGGATCACCAACGCCACCTCGATCCTCGACTACATTTTCCGGGAACTCGCCGTCTCCTATCTCGGGCGTGACGATCTTGCCGAAGCTGACGTCACCCATGACGGCCTCGGCCGGGGCGCCGGCGATGCGACCCGGGGCGAGACCGCCGCGTTTTCCAGCGAAGCGGCCCAGATCATCTCGCGCGGTTTCTCGCGCGGGCAACTGCCCGACAATATCGTCGTCCTCGACAAGCGCCGCGCCGAGAAGGCCGCCGAAGAGCCAGAACCCGTAGCAGAAGACCTCTCCCCGACCTATGTTTCACAGGCTTGCCCGGCCTGCGGCAGCTTCACGCTGTTCGAGGCGGGACCGGATGGCCACCTCGCCTGCGACACCTGCGGGGAAGAAAGCCGCGCCAGCCAATAACCCTCACAGGCGACTTCCGGGCGGCTCGACGCCCCTCCTTGCGGGAAAAACATGAAGTCCCGGCAAGACTCATTGCTTTCTGGCAACAGTCGTGCCGCATTTACAGTTCTTACAGTTTGTTCAGTTTAGACAGTACCTGGAAACCGCTATCCCGAGTCCCATGGACAATTTGAATCTGCGTCTCATTTCTCTTGCAGGTGCTTTTGCGGCGATCGCCGCACCCGGCGCCCTGGCACAAGGCCAACCGGTCGCCTGGTCGCCCAGCTATGTCGGAACCTGCGCCACCTGCGAACTCTCCGGACGCAACCTGACCGGCTGGACCCTCGCCGGCGCAAACTATTCCGAAGCCAAGCTCGACTATTCGGTGATGCGCGGCGTGCAGGCCACGTCCGTGAACTTCGAGCGCGCAAACCTGACCGGGGCAGACATGCGCGGCGCCGTGCTGACGAACGCCAAGCTGGCCGACGCGGTTTTCGCCGGCACCCGCCTGCAGGAAATCAGCGCCACGGGCGCCGACCTTCGCCGCGCGCTTCTGCATGGCGCGAGCCTTCAGGACGCTGTGATGATCGGCGCGAACTTCGAAGGCGCCGAGCTGATCATCGCCCGCCTCGAAGGCGCGGACCTTTCCGCCGCCAACTTTGAAGGCGCCATGCTCGACCGCGCCAACCTTCGCGGCGCCATCTTCAACGGCGCCAACTTCAAGGATGCCCGCATGAGCGGCGCCGACATCACGGGCGCCTCGTTCAAGGATGCGCGCTTCCCGGGCGCGAACCTCACGACCGTCAAGGGCTTCACGGAAGCCGATTTCGAAGGCGCCTGCGGATCGATCTCGACGCGCCTTCCGCCCGACTCGCGCCTGCCGCTTTGCACGACGGTGCAGCTGAGCGCCCGCCTCGGTACCGATCTCGACTGAGCGGGCCCGGCGGTCGTCCAACAATTCATGACCTGTCATTGCGGCGAACCTTTTCGGGGTTGAGCGGGCACATTTGCTCTCCCTCGGGATGCGGGAAGGTCTCGGCGTGTTCTCTTGCCTCGCCCCACCCTAACCCTGCCCGTTCCGGGGAGGGGACGTGTTGCACTGTCTTGCAATGCGAGCTTTCACCGGGAACTGAGCTGTCCCCTTCCCGCGCGCAGCGTGGGGAAGGTTAGGGTGGGGCTCTGACCTCAAGACGTATCCAGCCCCGCCCAGGCTACCGGCCGCACGGCCGAAAGGAATGCAAGGCAAAGCCAAATACAGTTCGTCGTCATCCCGGTTTCGCCGCAGGCGAAGACCGGGTCCCAGACTGTCCTTGTGCGGACGAATGGCGCGGGGCGTCAGGCCTTCACAACCGGCGCAAGGCGGATGTTCAGCTCTTTCAGCTGCTTGTCTTCCACCGGGCTTGGGGCGCCCATCAGGAGGTCGCGGGCTTGCTGGTTCATCGGGAAGAGGATCACGTCGCGCAGGCTGTCGGCTTCGGCGAGCAGCATGACGATCCGGTCCACGCCCGGCGCGATGCCGCCATGCGGCGGGGCGCCGAAGCGGAAGGCGTTCAGCATGCCGCCGAATTTCTCCTCGACCACGTTCGGGCCTTTGCCCGCGAGTTCGAAGGCCTTGAGCATGATCTCTGGCCGGTGGTTCCGGATGGCGCCGGACGAAAGCTCCACGCCGTTGCAGACGATGTCATACTGGAACGCTTTCAGCGCCAGCTGCTTCTCGACCGAGTCGGCCGCGAGCAGGGCTTCCATGCCGCCTTGCGGCATCGAGAACGGGTTGTGGCTGAAGTCCACGCACTTGTTGTCTTCATCCCACTCGTACATCGGGAAATCGACGATCCAGCAGAAGCGGAAGATGCTGGGCTCAATTAGTCCAAGCTCTTCGCCGATGCGGATGCGGGCCTGGCCTTGCAGCTTGACGGCAGCGGTCTTGTCGCCGGCCGAGAAGAAGAGCGCGTCGCCCGCCTTCACGCCCGCTTTGGCGGCGAGCGCGGCGAGGGCTTCCGGCGCGAAGAACTTCGCGATCGGGCCGGTCCCCGACAGCTTGCCGTCTTCTTCGACGAAGCGGATATAGCCGAGGCCGGGGGCCTGCATTTCCTTCTTCGCCCAGGCGTCCATCTTGTCGAAGAAGCTGCGCGGCTGCTCGCCGGAATTCGGCGCCGGGATGGCGCGGACGATTCCGCCGCCATCGACGATCTTCTTGAACACGCCGAGCGTCACGTCGTCGCGCGTTGCGATGTCGGAGACGTCGCAGCAGATGATCGGGTTGCGCAGGTCCGGCTTGTCGACGCCGTATTTCAGCATGGCTTCCGCATACGGAATATGCGGGAACGGGCCCGGTGCGACGGTGCGGCCCTTGCCGTCCCAGTCGGAGAACTCCTCGAACACGCCGCGCATGACTGGCTCGATGGCGCCAAACACGTCTTCCTGCGTGACGAAACTCATCTCGATATCGAGTTGGTAGAACTCGCCGGGCGAGCGGTCGGCGCGGGCGTCCTCGTCGCGAAAGCAGGGCGCGATCTGGAAATATCGGTCGAAGCCGGAGACCATCAGCAACTGCTTGAACTGCTGCGGCGCCTGCGGGAGGGCGTAGAATTCGCCGGGGTGCATCCGGCTCGGCACGAGGAAGTCGCGCGCGCCTTCCGGGCTGGAGGCGGTCAGGATCGGCGTCTGGTATTCGGTGAAGCCGCCCTCGACCATGCGGCGGCGCAGGCTCGCGATGACGCCCGAGCGCAGCACCATGTTCTTGTGTAGCGCCTCGCGGCGCAAGTCGAGGTAGCGGTGCTTGAGGCGTATCTCTTCCGGATAGGAATGATCGCCGAAGACCGGCATCGGCAGTTCGGCGGCTTCCGACTGGACCGAGACCGCCCCGCCGACGATCTCGATCTCGCCAGTGCCGAGGTTTGCGTTCACAAGCTCGGCGTCGCGGGCCACGACCTTGCCCTCGACCGTGATCACGCTCTCGGCGCGCAGGCGCTCGACCGTCTCGAAGCCCGGCGAGCCCGGGTTGAACACGATCTGGGTCAGGCCGTAATGGTCGCGCAAGTCAATGAACATGACCCCGCCATGGTCGCGCCGGCGGTGCAGCCAGCCGGAGAGTTTGACGGTCTCGCCGACATGGGATTTGCGCAATTCCCCGCAGGTATGGGTGCGATAAGCGTGCATACGGCGAAAACTCCGGAAACTCGGGCCGAGGCGGCCAAACATAAAGAAGCGGCGTAGGGCACAGACCCCCTCGCCTTTGTCAAGCAGGTGCGATAAGCGCTCGCGCAATGACTGACAACACCCTGACGCCGATCACCGAGCAGTCCGCCTTGGAAGACCTCTGCGGCGCCCTTGCAGACGCCGATTTCGTCTGCGTGGACACTGAATTCCACCGGGAAACGACCTATTGGCCGGAACTGTGCCTTATCCAGGCCTCCGGGCCTGGCGTCGAGGGCCTGATCGACCCGCGCGCCGAAGATCTGGACATCCGGCCCTTCCTCGACCTGATCGCGTCGGACCGGCAGACCAAGGTCTTCCACGCCGCCCGCCAGGACATCGAGATCTTCAACCGGCTGATCGGCCACCCGCCCGGCCCGGTGTTCGACACACAGGTCGCCGCCATGGCGCTCGGGTTTGGCGATTCGATTTCGTATGACAATCTCGTTCAACGGGTGCTCAAGAAGCAGATCGACAAGTCGAGCCAGTTCACCGACTGGATGCGCCGCCCGCTGAGCCAGAAACAGCTGGTCTATGCGCTCGGCGACGTGACCCACCTGCGCGACGCCTACCAGATCATGCGAGACGAGCTGCAGCGCACCGACCGCCTCGCCTGGGTGCGCGAGGAGATGGCGGATCTGGAGGATCCCGCAACTTACGACACCGAACCGATGAACGCCTGGCAGCGCCTGAAGCTGCGCATGCCGAAGAAGGATTATGCCGCCGTGGTCGTCTCCGTCGCCGCCTGGCGCGAGCGGGTGGCGCAGGAACTCGACAAGCCCCGCCGCCGCATCCTGAAGGATGATGCGATCCAGGAGATTGCCGCCCAGAAGCCGCGTACGGAAGAAGACTTCGCCCAGCTGCGGGCCGTGCCCAGTGGCTTCATCCGGTCCAAGCATGGCCAGGGCCTGCTGGAAGCCGTGCGCGCCGCGATGGACGCGCCGGATTCCTTCGCGCCGGAAATCACCCGCCAGGTCCAGAACGCCCAGATCCCCGCCGGCGCGCCGGAACTGCTCAAGGTGCTGCTGAAACACATCTCGGACGAGAACGATGTCGTGCCGCGCCTGATCGCCAACTCCGCCGATATCGACCGGATCGCGCGCGGTGAGACCAGCGAGGACATCCCCGCGATGACCGGCTGGCGCTACGAGATGTTCGGCAAGAAGGCGATCGCACTACTCTCGGGCAAGCTCGCCGTTTCGTTCGCAGGCGGACAAGTTCGCCTGTTCGACGTCTGACACGCCGCGCTAGCGCACACTGGCGCGTGACTTGAGCCTCAGCTGCCCCGCCGCCTGCGACAGGCGCCGCTCTACGGTTTCCGAAATCAGCAGCTTGTCGCGCGGATCGACTTCCAGCTCGAGCACATCGCCAACGCGCCGCAGGGCTGCGCGTTTGAGGATTGGCCCGGACCGTCCGGAGAAGACGGCGCCGAGGCGCATCAGCAGGCCGATCTGGCGCGCGCGGTCCGCCTGTGCTTCGCTGGCGAGCGCGACGTGCTCGGCCGGCCGGCGGAAATCCTTCTCGTACCGGCAGCCGATGGCATAGGCGATCATCGCGCGTTCGGGATGGTTGAGGCCTGAATACGGCGCGCGCAGCGCCTGGTCATAGGCAAGCTCCGCGCGGTGATCCGGATGGAAGCGGCCGGCGCTGTCGGCCATCATGCAGGCGGCTTTCTCGATGCGCACATCGGCGGCGGGTGATCCGAACAGGTCCGGCTGGGGCACCAGCGCGGGCGAGATGAAATCATACAACGCCCGGCCAAAGGCGATCTGGCTGATATCGAGCCGCGCAAAGGCGATCACACCGTCCGTGAGCGGATCCTGCGGTTTCATGCCCATCAGTTCCTGCAATACGCCCTCGCGCACGCCCGCCGCCGAGATTGTCACGCCGTCCAGCTTGCCGACCGACAGGATCTCCTCGAGCGTGATTGCCGCGACATGCAGCAGCTTGGCCCGCTTGCGGTCCAGCGCCTCGATCTGCGTGCGGGCCGCGGCATTGGTCAGCGCGTCGACTGTCAGCTTGGTGGCGCGTGCGACCTGGCCTTCGTTGATCTGGTAGCCTTGCAGGACGTGCAGCGGATAGCGGTCGAGTTCCATCACGAGGCGCGCAAAGGCCCGCCAGGCGCCGCCGACTGCATAGAAGCGCCCTTTCGCGGACTGCAGTGCGGCGCTCGCCTTCAATTCGTCCCTGATCCGTTTACGGAGTTCCTTGGGTTCGCTGACAACGTCGCCGAGGGCCAAGGGGCCGATCATCAGACTCTCGCCCTTGCCAGGCGCGCCGCCGATGTCCTGGAATTCGAGGCTGGAGCCGCCAAGGTCGCCGATCAGGCCGACGGGATGGTACAGGTTGATCTCGACCCCGCGCGCCGACAGCCGCGCCTCGTCCTCGCCCGAAAGCAGCCGCACCGGACGCCCGAGTACCTTGCCGGCCTGCTTGAGGAAATCGCCGCCGTCTTCGGCCGTGCGCACGGCGGCGGTGGCCACCGCCTGCCAGGTTTCGACATTCAGCGCTTTCAGGATCGCGCGGAAACGCCCCAGCGCGCCCAGCGCGGCCTCAATGCCCTTCGGCGAGAGCCGGCCCGTCTTCGTCAGCCCCTCCCCAAGGCCGGCCATGACCTTCTCGTTGAAGCTCTGCAGGATCGATGCGCCGAGCACATCGCAGATCACGAGGCGCACGGAGTTCGATCCGATATCGATGATACCGGCCTGGCGGGGTTGCGGAATGCTCACTTCGGCCCCTCAGGCAGCGACAGGCGCGGCGGCAGACTGACTTCCAGCGCGCTGCCCCTTCCCGAGAGACTGGGATTGGACATGAAATATCCGTGGGCGGAGAATACTTCGTCCGGCGTCTTGCTGCGGACACGCTGATAAGTGCCGTCCGAGCGCATCAGCCATGTCTGCAGTTCGTCATTGAGGTTTGCCACCATGATCTGGTTGAGCACCTGACGATGCACGGTCGGGTTCTGGATGGGCACCATCACCTCGACACGCCGCGACAGGTTGCGCGGCATCCAGTCGGCCGAGGACATGTAAACTTTCGCGTTCGACGAGGGCAGCGCCTCGCCATTTGCAAAGCAGAGCGTGCGCGAATGTTCGAGAAATCGCCCGACGATGCTCTTTACCGTGATGTTTTCGGACAAGCCTGCAATGCCGGGCCGCAGGCAGCAGATGCCGCGCACGACCAGCACGATCGGCACACCCGCCTGGCTCGCCTTGTAAAGCGCATCAATCACGTCGCCATCAACCAGCGAGTTCATCTTCGCCCAGATGCCGCTTGGCTTGCCTTTCTTGGCGGCCAGCGCTTCCGCCTCGACCATATCGAGCAGGTGTTGCTTGAGATTTACCGGCGCCATGCTGATCGTCTCGAAGTCCGGCGCCACGTCCGGCGGCTCCCGGTTCGCGGTCACATAGTTGAACAGCCGGTTGGCATCGCGCGCCAGCGCCGGATCGGCCGTGAACAACGACAGGTCTGTGTAGATACGCGCATTGACCGGGTGATAGTTGCCGGTGCCGAAATGCGTATAGGTGCGCAGTTCGCTGCCTTCGCGGCGCACGACCAAGGACACTTTCGCGTGTGTCTTGTACTCGATAAATCCATACACGACCTGAACACCGGCGCGCTCGAGGTCGCGCGCCAGACGCAGGTTCGCTTCCTCGTCAAAGCGCGCCTTGATCTCGACCAGCGCGGTCACCGTCTTGCCGGACTCCGCCGCCTCGATCAGTGCGCCAACGATTGGCGAGTTGACCGTGGTGCGGTACAGCGTCTGCTTGATCGCGACGACCTGCGGTTCAGCCGCCGCTTGCCGGACGAATTCCACAACAACCGCGAGGCGTTCGAACGGGTGGTGGACCAGGATGTCCTTTGCCCGGATGGCGGCGAGGATGTCCCCGCCCATTTCCCGGATGCGTTCGGGATAGCGCGGCTCATAGGGGGTGAACAGAAGGTCCGGCCGGTCGTCGACAATCAACTCGGCGAGGCGCGCCATCCCGAGGATACCGTCATACAGCACGATGTCGGACGGCTCGGCGCCGATCTCGCGCATGATGAATTGGCGCAGGCGTTCCGGCGCGCTCAACTGCATCCGCAGGCGGACGATGCGGCCGCGCCGGCGCTGCTTGAGCAAGACTTCGAATTCGCGGATCAGGTCCTCGGATTCTTCCTCGATCTCGATATCGCTGTCGCGCACGATGCGGAACAGGCACCGGCCGGCCTCCTTGAACCCTGGAAACAGCGCCGGCAGGAACAGGCCGATCACGTCTTCCAGCGCGATGAATCGGATGCCCGGCTTGTTGCCCTTGGGCAGCCGGATGAACCGGCGCACGAAGGTCGGCATGGGCACGATGCCGACCTGTTCTTCGCCGCCGCTGAGCGGCTGGAGGTCAAAGGCGATCGTGAAGCCGAGGTTCGGGATGAAGGGAAACGGATGCGCCGGATCGATCGCCAGCGGTGTCAGGATCGGGAAGATGTTGGCATGGAAATAGGTCTCGATGTCAGCGCGCTCGCGCTTGGTCAGTTCCTTGGCCTCCAGAACGAAGAGGCCCTCCTCCTCCATGTCGGCCTTGATGTGGCGCCAGCCTTTCTGCTGGGCGTCAATCAGGCGCAGCGCAGCAGCTTCGATCTCGGCAACCTGCTGGACCGGTGTCAGACCGTCCTGGCTCGGCTTGGTGACACCAGCGCGCACCTGTTCGCGCAGGCCCGCATAGCGCACCATGTCAAACTCATCGAGGTTGCTCGCCGAGATCGAGAGGAACCGCAGGCGCTCGAGCAGCGGGTGTACGGGATTCTCTGCTTCCTCCAGCACACGCCGGTTGAACTCAAGCCAGGAGAGCTCGCGATTGAGGAATCGCTGCGGCGAGCTCATCAGCTGCTTGTTCACCCGCTGCTGGCCGTCCGGCATGCTGTTTCACCCTTCCGCCTCATCATCTCCGGCGTCGCCCATCTGCTCCAGCACCCGGCGCGCCAGCGGCAAGCTGGGAGCCCGGTCATTGTCGCTGACGGCGTCGCTGAGCCTGTCCATGAAGTTCTCAACGGCGTCATAGGCAAGTTCAAGCCGGGGCACCAGATAGTTGAGCGTCTCAGGCGAAAGTCGCAGGAACCGGCGCTCCGCTGCCAGCGCGAGCCGGTCGCGCACGAGGGCGTCGTCGGGCGGGCCGATCTC
>JBGTKE010000203.1:0-3698 GCA_041744775.1 Hyphomonas sp.
TCGCGGCGCCAGTCGTCATGGCCGCGCCGGCCGTCGCGCCAGCTCCAGTTACCGCGCCGCCAGTCCGACGGGCGCAAGTCCCAGCCCGACCAGTAAGGGTTCAGCACGCTCGGGCGGGGGTGCCGGCGATAGGTTGTCGTATAGCGGATGGTGTTTCGCGGGCCCCAGGCAAATCCATAGGGGTCATAGCCCCAGGTGGGGCTGTAATAGCCGTAGCGGTAATAGTCCGGCGAATAACCATAGTGCGAGACGCTTATGCCCCAGGAACTGGCATAGCCATAGTTCCAGGTGTCATAGCCATAGGTCTCGTTGTTCGCGTAACGAATGTAACCGTATCTGTCGCGCGAGAAGAGAAGGCCGTGGTGGGCTTCGGTGTATTCATAGATCGGGCGAACGGAGGTGATCTTGCCGGCCAGGCCGAACCAGCCGAGATCGCTGACATCCTCGCGGATATAGACGCAGCGTCCGGTGAAGTTCTTGTGCTCGCAGAGTTCCCACTGACCGGCAAACACCGCGACTGAGCGCGGGCGGTCGTTGAAGGCGAGGTCTCTCAGCGTGTCGAAAGGATCATACACATCGCGGATATCGCCGTAGAAATTCTCCTGGCTGAACAGCGCGATCGCGGCGGGCGCGTCACCATACCGCTGCGCCAGTGCAGCCGGCGTGACGAAAACAGCTGGAACAGTGAGCGCAATGACCGTGCGCAGGGATAAGCGGCGCATGTGGGACCCTTTCCTCCATTACACCTGCAAAATGACACGGGCGATATGAACCGAACGCAACACGCAGGCCTAAACGCTGCTATTCGCCGTCTTCTTCAGCTGGTTTGCCGGGGCCCGGATCACTCCACACCCCGAGTTCCGGGATCACCACGCGGCGCGCGGCCACATCCACGACCGGCACATCGGCCAACGTGAAGGGCACGAACACGGTTGATGCAAGGCCGGCGACTTCGATCTCCAGCAGGTCGCCCGAACCGAAATTCTGCACCGAGCGTACTCGCCCCGCAGGGGAGTCGCCGCCGGAGAACACCTCCATTCCGGCGAGGTCCTCGACATAGAACTCGTCTTCCTCCGCATCCGGCAGGCGCGCACGGGGTACATGGATGAGGCGGCCGCGCAGCGCGTCCCACTCCTCTTTCTGCAAGCTCTCCTTCGGGCGGACGATGAAATGGTCCTTGCCCGGACGGGCCGTTTTCGGCGTCAGGATCACCGCGCCGGTCTCGTCGAGCAGCGGGCCGTAAGTGAACAGCGCCTCGGGGTCGGCCGTATAGCTTTTCACGCGAACTTCGCCGCGCACACCATGGGCGCCCCGCAGGACGCCCACAGCAATCAGTCTGTCATCGGTCTTTGCTGCCATGCACCGCTTATTAGCGGCACAAGACGTCCGAGAGAACACTCCCCGGCGCTTTATAGACAGCTTCCGAGAACCCCTGTTCGCGGCAGAAACGGGTGGCCGCACCATCGCGGTTCGAGATGCGCGCTCCGCGGCTCGTCGGCGCCGGGTAGAACATCGTCTGCTCGCCGCGCACGCCCCCATAACCGCCACCTGATGGCGGATAGACCGGATCGACTGGCCGGCGCCAGGGTCCCTCGCGGCGCACGTCATACCGCCGGAAGGACGAGATCGTGTTGTTGAGGGAGATCCCGCCGAGATCGCTCACCGAAGCGTCGAGGAATTCGCAGGTGCCGCGATAGTCATTGTCCGCACAGACCAGCCAGGTGCCCCGGTTGATCAGCACCGAGCTGGCGGTGTCGTTGAAGCGGAACTGGCTGAGGCTCGCCTCGCCTTGGTCGAAGCCGAGGAAGGGCCCCCGGAAATCGGTGTTGGCAAAGAAGGCAATGTCATAGCTGCGCGGGCCCTTGTTGTAGGCCGTGGCCTGCGCCGACGAGATGTTTCCGGACAGGCCGATCTCGCCCAGATTGCGCACCGTGCGGTCGACATATTCGCAGCGGCCGCGCAGGTTGGCGTCGGCGCAGAGCAGCCAGACGCCGCCCCGGACCTCGACGCTCCGGGCCTTGTCGTTGAAACGGATCGTGCTGAAGTTCAGCTGGTCGCCCATCAACCCGACTGACGTGCCGCGCAGGCCGGTATCCGAGTAAAGGGTGATCGATGGAGGCCCGGATACCGGCGGCGGCCGGCGGAAGGCTTCGGCATCATCTTTCTGCGCCTGCGCGCCGGGTGCAGCGGCGACGAGCAGGAGTGCAGCGGCGAGCAGGGACTGGGCAAGGAAATCGCGGGGCATCAGAAAGTCTCCAGATAACAGAGACATTTCTGCCGAAGCCCGCCTGAACGAACGATGCGAGGCGTGTTGGCCGCCGTTCAGCCGGAGGGATCAGTACCCGCGGCGATACCGGTTGTCCGGCAGCAGGCGGACCGAGGAGATGTTGCCCGAAAGCCCGGCATCCCTGAGATCGCTCACCGGCCGGTCGAGCGTCGCGCACCGGCCGCGATAATCGCCGTCGATGCAGACTTCCCATACGCCCGAACGCACATCGACGCTGTGCGCGCGGTCGTTGAAGCCGGCCCGCGACAGGTTCGGCTCGTCCCGGTCAACGGTCAGCGCGTCGCCGCGAAGTCCCGGCTGCGAATAGAAGGTGAGGCTGCCATAGCCGGGACCGGTCTGTCCGGGCGGATATCCATAACCGTCCACCGGCCGCATGGATGAAATGTTGTCGTTCAGCTGCAAGGCCCGGAGGCTGGGCGTGCTGGACGTCAGCACTTCGCACCGCCCGAGGAAGTTGGCATCCGAGCACACTTCCCAGCTGCCGGAATTGATACGGATCGAGGAGATCGCATCATTCAGGCGGTACTCCACAAAATTCGGGACCGTCCCGTCGAACGACCGCGAAGTGCCGGAATAGTTTTCGCCCTCGTACACCACCACCCGGCTGCGATCGGTTCCTCCATAACCCGGTCCGTAACCGCCGGAAGCACAGGCAGGAACGACGAGAGCGGCGATGCAGGCGGCGCCTGCGAGCAATCTGGATGGGCGGGTCACGGGCGGGATCTCCCTTTGAGGGGTTATAAGGTATTAACTGCCGGGACTGCGATCCGTTCCCGCCCGGCAAAAACGCGCCGCGCAAACAAAAGGCCGGCACCCCTGGGGTACCGGCCTTCTGATGGACTGCAGGCCGTCGCCTATTCGGCTTCGGCGGCCTCAACCGGCGCAGAAGCGGCGGCGGATTTGGCGGCGGCTTTCTCGCCGCGCTCCTTGGCGCGTTCCTGGGCTTTCTTGCCGGGCTCGCCCTTGTTCGGGTTATTGCCATTGGTCCAAGCCGCGACCGGTTTACCGTCGACTTCGACTTTCGAGAGGAAGCGCGCGACGCGGTCGGTCGGCTGGGCGCCCTTCTTGATCCAGTCGGCAGCTTTCACGGCGTCGACCCTCACGCGCTCGGCGGAATCTTTCGCGAGGCGCGGATCATAGGTGCCGATCTTCTCGATGAAGCGGCCGTCACGCGGCGCGCGCGCGTCGGCAACGACGATCGAGTAGAAGGGACGTTTCTTGGACCCGCCGCGGGCGAGCCTGATTTTGAGTGACATGGGGTTCTCCTGTTAAGTCTTGTCTCTCGGGGTTCTTGGTCTATTCGGCCTCCCGGCCACGGATCTGCTCATGATGGCGGATGACTTCCGCCACAATGAAAGTGAGGAATTTCTCGGCGAAGGCCGGGTCGAGCCCGGATTCGTTGGCCAGCCGC
>JBGTKE010000204.1:0-2250 GCA_041744775.1 Hyphomonas sp.
CGGCGCGCTGCGCGCTGGACTGCGCCCTCTGGGACCTCGAAGCGAAACGGAGCGGCATGCCGGTCTGGCAGCTCGCCGGCCTGCCCTCGCCGAAACCGGTCGAAACCGCAATGACCGTCAGCCTCGATACGCCGGACGCCATGGCCGAGGCGGCGAAGGCTGCGCCCGGAACGCTGTTGAAGCTGAAACTTGGCGGCCCGGACGACCTTGCCCGCATCCAGGCTGTCCACCTCGCCCGTCCCGAGGCGCGCCTGATCCTCGACGCCAACGAAGGCCTCGCGCCGGACGCTTTCGCCGGCATCATGCGTGCGGCGGCCGGGCTTGGCGTCGTGCTGATCGAGCAACCTTTTCCCGCCGGCAAGGACCCGGCGCTGCTCAGACGCCCGGGACCGGTTGCGGTGTGTGCGGACGAAAGTGCGCATACCAGCGCCGATATCCAGACGTTGGCGAAATCCTATGACGCGGTGAACGTGAAACTCGACAAGACCGGGGGCCTCACCGAAGCCCTCGTGATGGTGCGCGCGGCGCGCCAGTCCGGCATGGGTGTGATGGTGGGCTGCATGGTGGCGAGTTCGCTGTCGATGGCGCCGGCGGTGTTGCTTTCAGGGCTTGCCGATGCGGCAGACGTGGACGGGCCGCTCTGGCTGGAAGACGACATCGCGGACGGATTGACGTACACGGACGGGATGGTCTCGCCGCCCAGTACGGCGCTCTGGGGCTAACGAACTGCCGCCTCATAAGCTTCGCTCGCCTCGAGCCACACCGTTTCCGCCGCGTCCTTCTCCGCCACGAACTTCGCGCGTTCCTTCAGGCGCTGGCGCACCTCGTGCGGCGGGATGCCGGGGCGGGAGACCTCGACGTCGAGTGCGGCGATCTTCGCGGCCAGCCGCTCCATCGCTTTCTCCGCGTCCTGAGCTTTCTTCTTCAGGGGTGCGGCGGCCTCGCGCGCCTGCGACGCCTTGCGGCGGGCTTCGGCCTTGTCGCCCGTCTCTTCTGCGGCGGCCTTCGCGGGCGAGGTCTTCTCGCGGTCGGTGCTCAGTACCAGCGTGCGGTAATCGTTGAGGTCGCCGTCATAGCGGGAGACGCGGCCATCCTTGACCAGCCAGAGTTCATCCGCCGTCGCCTCGGCGAGGTACACATCGTGGGTGATCAGCAGCACGGCGCCGGGGAAGTCGTTGATCGCGTAGATCAGCGCTTCGCGGCTGTCGATATCAAGGTGCGAGGTCGGTTCGTCGAGGATCAGGATGTGCGGCCGTTCCAGCGCGATCAAGCCAAGGATGAGGCGCACCTTCTCCCCGCCCGAGAGCGCCTCGACCTTGGTCTCGACCTTCTCGTGGCTGAAGCCCATCTGGGCGGCAACCGCGCGCTGCCTGGCCGGGGGCGTGCCTTGCGGCAGGGCGCGCATGACGTGTTCAAGCAGCGTGTCGCCGGCGGTCAGCTCGTCCAGCTGGTCCTGCGAGAAATACCCGATACGGACGGCTTTCGGCGCCAGCCGCTTGCCCGCCATCAGCGGCAGGCGTTCGGCGATGGACTTCACCAGCGTCGTCTTGCCCTGCCCGTTGGTGCCGACAATCGCGATTCTGTCATCCGGGTCCAGACGAATATCGACGCCGCTGAGGATGCGCGCATTGGCGCCGTAGCCGAGATCGGCGCCCTTGATTTCCAGCAGTGGCGGCGAGAGTTTCGAGTCGGGCGCCGGAAAATTGAAGGGCGTCGTGCGCTCGGCAATCGGGATCGACACGTCCTGCATTTTCTCGAGCATCTTGACGCGGCTCTGGGCCTGGCGCGCCTTCGACGCCTTGGCGCGGAACCGGTCGACGAAGGCTTGGAGGTGCGCGCGCTCGGCCGCCTGCTTGGTGCGCTGGCTTTCGAGCTGGGCGAGTTTTGCCGCGCGCAGGCGCAGCCAGTCGTCATAGCCGCCGGGCGTGATCGACAGCTTGCGGTGTTCCAGCGCCAGCGTGTGCGTGACGCTGCGGTTCAGCAGTTCGCGGTCGTGGCTGACGATCAGCACCGTGTGCGGATATTTCCGCAGGTAGCCTTCGAGCCAGGCCGCGCCTTCAAGATCGAGATAGTTCGACGGCTCGTCGAGCAGCAGGAGGTCCGGCTGGGCAAACAGCGCGCCGGCAATCGCCGCGCGCATCCGCCAGCCGCCGGAAAACTCCCGCGCCGCGCGCGAGAGATCGGCATGCTTGAAGCCGAGGCCCATCAGCACTTCGGCGGCGCGCGCCTCGGCTGACCAGGCGTCGATGT
>JBGTKE010000205.1:0-2761 GCA_041744775.1 Hyphomonas sp.
ACGTGATGACGCTGGACAAGATCAACGACGCGTTCGACCTGATGCATGAGGGCAAGAGTATTCGGAGTGTGGTGGTGTATTGATGAGTGACTGGAATCTCCCCTGGACAGCCAGCTGCCTGTGCGGGCAGGTGAAGATGCGCGTCACGAAGGCGCCGGTGGTGTCGATGGCTTGCCATTGCACCGGCTGCCAGAAGCTGACGAGCGGGCCTTACTCCCTCTCGCTGCTGTTGCCCGCGGACGGCTTCGAGGTGACCGAAGGCGCGCCGATCGTGGGCGGCCTGCACGCTGAGAACCAGCAGATGTTCTGCCCGCATTGCAAGAACTGGCTGTTCACGCGCATGCCCGGCCTGCCCTTCGTGAACTTCCGCCCGGGCATGCTTGACACGGGCAACTGGTCGCGCCCCATTATCGAGACGATGACGCGCGAGCGTCTGCCCTTCGCCGAGACGGGCGCGGAGTTCAGCTTTGAAGGCTTTCCCGCCCCCGAAGACTACGGCCCCGCCATGGCGGCTTTCGCCGACCACGGCGCCCGGCCGCCTGCAACCTGAACACAACTCAACAACACAAGGAGGAACTCGAAATGTTCAGTCACATGATGGTCGGCTCGAACGACATCAGCAAATCGAAGGCGTTTTATGACGCGCTGTTTTCGTCCGTAGGCGGCAAGCCCGGGATTACGGATCCCAAGGGCCGCCTTGTCTACCTGCACAATGGCGGCGTGTTTCTCGTCACCCCGCCGATTGACGGCAAGGCCGCCACATGCGGCAACGGGATGACCATCGGCTTTGCGATGAAAGACACCGCCGAGGCCGATGCCTGGCACAAGGCGGGCGTGGCTGCGGGCGGCACTGCGATCGAGGATCCGCCGGGCTGGCGCGAAAATTCCGGCACGCGCCTCTACCTTGCCTACCTGCGCGACCCGGACGGCAACAAGCTCTGCGCGCTGCATCGCGGCTGAGGACTGGCTGCGATGGCCGCGCGGCATGGTCCGCTATGATACCAAGGCGGACCATGCCGCCCATACTCCAAGGCTGTAGAATGACCCTCACCCCCGTCTCTTCCTGGAAATCCTTCGGCGGCACATTGTCCGTGCACGATCATGAGAGCGCGGTGCTCGGCTGCCCGATGCGGTTTGCGGTCTATACGCCGCCGCAGGCCGCGCACGGGCCGGTGCCGGTGCTGTGGTATCTGTCGGGGCTGACCTGCACCTGGGCGAACATGATGGAGAAATCCGGCGTGCAGGAGCATGCCGCGCGCCACGGGCTGATGATCGTCGCGCCGGACACGTCTCCGCGCGGCGATCATGTGCCGGATGATGACGCGTATGATCTCGGGCAAGGGGCGGGATTCTATCTTACCGCCACGCAGGCGCCATGGAACAAGCACTACAAGATGGACCAGTACATCACCGATGAACTGCCCGGCCTGATCGCGGCGAACTTTCCCGCCGACATGGCGCGCCAGGGCATTTTTGGCCATTCGATGGGCGGGCACGGCGCCATCACGCTGCACCTCAAACATCCGGATACGTACAAATCCTGCTCCGCTTTCTCGCCGGTCACCTCCCCTGCCCGTGTGCCCTGGGGCGAGAAGGCGTTCACCGCCTATCTCGGCCCGGTTTCCATCGCGTGGGAGCAGTATGACGCGACTGAACTTGTGAAGGAGCGCCAGTCGAAGGCGCTGATCCTCGTCGACACCGGCACGGCGGACGGCTTCCTCGACACGCAGCTCCGGCCAGAGATCTTCATCAAGGCCTGCGAGAAGGATGGCCAGCGCCTCGATTACCGCCTGCGCGAGGGCTATGGCCACGACTATTATTTCATCGCGACGTTCTTGGACGAGCACATTGCGCACCACGCCAAAGCGCTCGCCGGTTAACCGAGCCCGCGCAGGCCGGGCGTAGCCGGAGGGGCGGAAACGTGCCATGAGGCCGGATTAACGCCCGAAAGCCTCTTTATGACCCTCCCCGACACGCTCCCCGCCGCACTTGCCGGCGCGCTCTCCGCACGCGGTTATACTGATCTTACGCAGGTTCAGGCCGCCGTCCTGGTGCCGCACCTGTCCGACAAGGACCTCCTCGTCTCCGCCCAGACCGGCTCCGGCAAGACTGTCGCCTTTGGCCTCGCCATGGCGGAAGCTCTCCTCTCAGGCGAAGACACGCTGTCACCCGCCTCCTCGCCCCTGGCGCTGATTGTCGCGCCGACGCGGGAACTCGCCATGCAGGTCGCCCGGGAACTCGGCTGGCTCTACGGCATTGCCGGCGCCCGCCTTGCCACCTGCGTCGGCGGCATGGACATGCGCGACGAACGCCGCGCGCTGGAACGCGGCGCGCATATCGTCATCGGAACGCCCGGCCGCCTCGCCGATCATATCAAGCGCGGATCGCTGGTGACCGGCGGCGTGCGCGTCGTGGTGCTGGACGAGGCCGACGAGATGCTCGACATGGGCTTTCGCGAGGAACTTGAGCTGATCCTCGAAGGCACGCCCGAAGAACGCCGTACACTGATGTTCTCTGCCACCGTGCCGAAAGGCATCGCGGCCCTCGCCGCCCGCTATCAGAAGAACGCCGCGCGCGTGACCACCGAGGCCGAGAAGAGCCAGCACGTCGACATCGAATACAAGGCCCTGCTCGTGGCCCCCGGCGATGAAGAGAACGCCATCGTCAACATCGTGCGCCATTCGGATTCCGAAAGCGCGCTGGTCTTCTGTTCTACGCGCGCCGCCGTGAACAAGCTGATGAGCCGGATGGGCAATCGCGG
>JBGTKE010000206.1:0-1549 GCA_041744775.1 Hyphomonas sp.
TGGCGGCGGCGAAGGCTGCCGGGCGGGTCCCACGCGACATTGCGGGCGAGATTGCGGGCGCGCTGAAGGCGCATGCGTCTGTGCTGTCGGCAGAAGTGGCGGGGCCGGGGTTCATCAATCTGCGGGTTTCGGATGCGGCGCTGTCGGCGCGGGCGGAAGCCGTGCGCGGCGATGTGATGGCGGGGGCGGAGAGGGCGCCCGACCCACAGGTGACGGTGATCGATTTCGGCGGCGCGAACGTCGCCAAGCCGATGCATGTCGGGCACCTGCGCTCGGCGGTGATCGGCGACACGCTGCAGCGGCTGCTGCGCTTTCTCGGCGATACGGTGATTTCGGATGTCCACCTTGGCGACTGGGGGCTGCAGATGGGCCACCTTGTCACCGAGCTGGAGGATGAGCAGCCAGGGCTGATCTATTTCGATGCGTCGTTCACGGGGCCGTATCCGAAGGCGCCGCCGGTCACAATAGAGGATCTCGGCCGGCTCTATCCGCAGGCGTCGGGCAAGGCGAAGGCGGACGAGGCGCGCAACGAGCGCTCGCAGAAGGCGGTCGCCGAGATGCAGGCGGGCCGGGCGGGCTACCGCGCGCTGCTGCGGCACTTCATCGATGTGTCGGTCGAGGCGCTGAAGGTCGATTACGGCTTCCTGAATGTCTCGTTCGACCTGTGGAAGGGCGAGAGCGATGTCGATCACCTGATCCCGGGACTGGTCGAGCGGTTCAAGGCGGCGGGGCTGGCCGAGCAGAGCGACGGGGCTTGGATCGTTCATGTCGCGCGCGACAGCGACAAGAAAGAAATGCCGCCCGTGATGCTGGTCAACAGCCGCGGCGGCACGGGCTATCACACGACAGACCTTGCGACGATCCAGGACCGGATGGAGACGCTTAACCCCACGCCGGAGCGGATGCTCTACGTGGTCGACCAGCGCCAGGCGCTGCACTTCGAACAGGTCTACCGCGCGGCGGGGCTGCTCGGGCTGATCAAGGAATCGCGGCTCGAACATATCGGCTTCGGCACGGTCAACGGGCCGGACGGCAAGCCGTTCAAGACGCGCGAAGGTGGCGTGCTGCGGCTTGCGGACCTCAACGCCATGGCGCTGGACGAGGCGACGAAGAAGATCGACGCGGCGGGCAAGCTGCCGGAGGACATGGGCGAGGACGAGCGGTTCGCGGTGGCCCGGCAGGTCGCCGTGGCGGCGCTGCGTTTCTCGGACCTGATGAACACGCGGATGACGAACTATGTGTTCGACCTCGACCGGTTCACCAGCTTTGAAGGCAAGACCGGCCCGTACCTTCTGTATGCGGCCGTTCGGGTGAAATCCGTGCTGCGCAAGGCGGCGGACGCGGGGCATCTGCCGGGCGCGGTGGCTGTGCACGAAGAGACCGAGCGCGCACTGGTCCTGCAACTCGACGGCTTCGGCGCGGCGCTGCTGGGCTCGCGCGAAAAGCGCATGCCGCATATCCTGTGCGAACACCTCTACAGCCTCGCGCAGGCCTTCAGCGCCTTCTACGCCGCCCTGCCGTTCGCCTCAGAGCCGGACGCCGCCAAACG
>JBGTKE010000207.1:0-3705 GCA_041744775.1 Hyphomonas sp.
CGCGGCGCTTCAGGAGGGCTTCATCTTCGAGACCGAGCCGCGCGAGCAGGCGGCGGGCTTCGCCTTCGGCGTCTCTGCCGGCAGCCTTGCGGCGCGCCGGCGAGAAGCGCAGCGGCAGGAGGACGTTACCGGTCACCGACAGGTAAGGCACGAGATTGAACATCTGGAAGATCACGCCGACATGATCCGCCCGCAGACGATCGCGCCGGGAGGGCGAGAGAGCATTCATGTCCTCGCCGAGCACGCGGATCGTGCCCGTCTGGGGCGCCAGCACGCCGGCAATCAGGCCCAGCAGCGTCGACTTGCCGGAGCCCGACGGCCCGCGCAGGAAGACCCGCTCGCCCGCCTCGACGCGGAAGGCCGCGATATCCAGCACAAGCGGCCCTTGCTTCCAGATAAAAGTAAGCTGTTCGATGTCGATGACAGGCTGGCTCATGCGCGCCTTATTTCAGGGAAAGCTCGGGCGCGGAAGGCGTCAGTTCGCCCACCTTCTGAGCGGTGTCGGTGATGTAGAGCGTGTTCACGGTCTCGAAGCTTGGAAAAGCCGCGAAGCCCGCAAAGCGCACGGCGGTGACCTCGCCGGGTTTCGCGCAGGTCCAGACAAAATGGACGATGCCGTCCGTGTGGTTGCCGGAATTGTCCGTCATCGGATGCGGCACCGCGGCCGTGCACTCGCCGCCCTGAAGCTCGACGAGGCCGGACAGTTCGGCCGTCACCACATCGGTGAAGGCGCCATCCGATTCCGCGAGGCCAAAATTGGCCATCGGCGAAATCAGTTCGCCGAGGATCTTGTTGCCTTCGCGGGTGATGGCGAGGTCCGCGTGGCCATGCACATGCGCCGTACCGCCGGTCGCCCTCTCGTCGTCGTGATCGTCTCCGTCCTCGTCATGGGCGTCGTCGCCAACCGGAGCGATGTCCACCGCTTCGGTGATGGCGGGCTCGGGGGCGGACACGGGCGCCGGCTCCGAGCCGCCACAGGCGGCGAGCAGGCTTCCTGCGGCAATCAGGATCGAGAGGCGGAGGACGGCAGGGTTCATGGACAGCTCCGGGAGGAATGGGCAAACGCGGCCGGCGCCGGAAGATTCCGCTCGCCAATTGCATAATGAAACATTATAACACAACTCGCAAGCACCTTCCGGACCTGCCCGGTCGTGTCGTCTGCGTTGCCAGCAGGACTGTTTCCGCCGATGCCCCTCTCCTTCCAGGCCGCCGTATCCTTTGGCCTGCTCGCCGCTGTCGTCACCTCGCTCGGCCTCGCCGCCGTGGCGCTGCGCAGTGAATGGTCAGCGCGCCAGTCCGGCCTGTTTGCGCTGGCAGCAGGCGGCATGCTGATCACGATGAGCCTCCTGCACATCCTGCCGGAAGCCCTCGGCGCCGGAGAGGGCGCCGCGAAATTCGTGCTGGGCGGGTTCTTCGCGGGCCTCATGCTCAGCTTCACGATGCGCACCTTCTTTCTGGAAAGCGCCGGACAGGCACGGGCAGAAGCCTTCACGCCCCTGCTCGCAGTGGGCGTGCACTCCTTTTTCGACGGCGTGATCTATTCGGTCTCGTTCGCGGCGAGTTTCCAGTCCGGCGTGTATGCCTCGCTGGGCCTGATAATGCATGAGTTCGCGGAAGGCATCATCGCCTTCGCAATCCTCTCGCGTCATGGTTTCCGGGTGAACGAAGCCCTCGTCTGGGCCTTCATCGCGGCCGCCGCGACAACGCCGCTCGGCGCGCTGGTGTCCGGCCTGTTCGTCAACGGACTGGGCGCCGGGACCATCGCTGCGCTGTATGCGGTCTCGGCAGGCCTGCTGATCTATGTCGCGACCGGACCCATGATGGAGCCGTTGAAGGAAGTCTCACCGGTGCGTGCGATGAGTTCGCTGGGCGCCGGCGTGGTATTTGCCCTCGCCATTCTCGCGCTGCCGATCCATGACCACGGGGTGTTCGATAACCATCATGATCACCATGATCGCACGGGATTCGACTTCAGCGCGCCGGAGGCCCTGCCGCCGGCCGCTCCCTGATCGCAGGTGCGTTCGCCTTGAATCCCGGTTCGGCGGCACGTCGCTTGCACCTGCCCGCCCCAGACAAGTCCGGGAGCACGCGGTGCAACTCTCAAGAAATGCCCGGCAGGTGATCGGCGCCGCCATCGGCGCCGCGATCGCCGCAATTGTCTCGACCAGCCTCGCAATGCCGGCCGTCGAGCGGCATGAAGTGAAGTTCGCCACCGGCGCACCCGCCGAACCGGCCCAGATTGCTCCGTAGACGGTTTGAACGGCTAGAGCGGCAGCTCGGTCGTGTTCTTGATACACTCCATCGCGAAGGTCGCGCTGACATCGGCGAGATCGATACGGCTGATCAGGGTTCGGTAAACGCGGTCATAGTCCTGCACGCTGCCGACCTGGACTTTCAGCAGGTAGTCCACGTCGCCGGCCATGCGGTAGAACTCCACCACTTCCGGAATGCTCCGCACGGCCTTAGCGAAGCGTTCGACCCAACCGGCCGAGTGTTCGCGCGTGCGGATGGCGACAAACACCGTCTGACTGAGGCCGACCCGCTCGGGATCGATCAGGGCGACGCGCTTTTGCAGCACGCCGGTCTCCTCGAGGCGTTTCACCCGGCGCCAGCAGGTGTTCACCGAAATGCTGGCCCGGGCGGCCAGCGTTTCGAGCGATCCGCTGGCGTCCGCCTGAAGGGCGCGGAGCAGGAGACGGTCCGTCTCATCAATATTTTCCATACTTGGCACGTTTACCCGAAAATCCTTACCAATCCAACATTGCTTTCCCGAATTTCTGGAATGATCTCGCGGGCTCATGCGATCATGATGAAAGCGTCCGTTCGGAGCGTTCCATGTTTGCCCTTCCCGCTGATACGCCGAATTCCCGCCTGTCCACCGCCCCGCCACTGCGCACCTGCGAGCCGGCCCGCCTGCGCAGCCTCGCCGCCCTGATCGGGCGCACGCCGCTGGTCTCGATCCGTTTGCGCTTCCGGGGCCGCGAGCATGTGATCCATGCCAAGGCGGAGCATTACAACCTCACCGGTTCGATCAAGGACCGGATGGCCCTTTCCATCCTGACGCGCGCTTACCGGTCCGGCACGCTGCAACCCGGCGACACGATTGCGGAGGCGACCAGCGGCAATGCCGGCATTGCGCTTGCCGCGCTCGGCCGCGCGCTCGGCCATCCGGTCGAGATCTTCATGCCGGACTGGATGAGCGACGAACGCAAATGCCTGTTGCGCAGCCTCGATGCGCGGCTCAACCTGATCAGCCGCGAAGACGGCGGCTTCCTTGGCGCGATCGCCGCGACCGAGCGTCTCGCCGCCGCACGCAATGATGTGTTCCTGCCCTGTCAGTTCTCGAACGGCGACAATGCCCGCGCGCATCTTGAAACGACAGGTCCGGAGCTTCTGGCGCAACTGGCCTGCCGCGATCTGGCGCCGGATGCTTTCGTTGCCGGAGTCGGCACCGGCGGCACGGTGATGGGAGTCGGCGCCGCGCTGCGCGCCGCCCACCCCGGCGTGCGCATCCATCCGCTGGAGCCCAGGGAGTCCCCCACGCTGTCAACCGGGCACAAGGTGGGCAGTCACCGCATCCAAGGCATCTCGGATGATTTCATACCGGCGCTGGTGAACTTCCGTGAACTGAACGATGTGATCGCGGTCTCGGACGGGGACGCTATCCGCATGGCGCAGCGGCTGGCGCGCGAACTGGGCCTGGCC
>JBGTKE010000208.1:0-3966 GCA_041744775.1 Hyphomonas sp.
GCTGCTCGGCCGGCTCGGCACCGAGCCGGCCTGCGTTCTGAACCTTGGCGGGGTTGCCAACATCACCGCGCGGCTCGCCGATGGCAGCCTCGTGGCTTTTGATACCGGACCGGCCAATGGCCCCATCGACGAATGGGTTGAGGGTCATGGACGAGGCACGCACGACGCGGGCGGCCAACTCGCAGCAGCGGGCAAGGTGCATACCGGCCTGCTCGCGCAATTGCTCGACCATGAATGGTTCAGCGAGAAGCCGCCCAAGTCGCTCGACCGGTATGATTTCAATGCCAGCCTGGCGCGCGGCCTGTCGGTGGAAGATGGCGCGGCGACGCTGACGGCGTTTTCGGCGGCGGCAGTGGCAGCCGGAATTGATCAGCTCCCGGAGAAACCGACGCGCGTCATCGCCTGCGGCGGCGGGCGGCATAATCCGGCGCTGATGGCGGCGCTGAAGGGCGCGTTGCCGTGTCCCCTGATGACTGCGGAGCAGGCAGGCTGGCGCGGCGATTCGATCGAGGCCGAAGCCTTCGCCTACCTGGCGGCGCGCCGGATGCGGCAATTACCGCTGAGCTGGCCGATGACGACAGGCGTGCCGACGCCGATGACCGGCGGTCAGCTTTTCGCCTAGGTGCGAGCGAGAGCGGTGAGGCTGTCGCCGTCGAGGCGGTAGATCGTCCATTCTTCCATCGGCCTTGCGCCAAGGGAAACATAGAAGTCGATGGACGGCTGGTTCCAGTCGAGCACGGACCATTCGAGGCGGCCGCAGCCACGCTCGACGGCAATCTCGGCGAGGCGTTTCAGCAAGGCCTTGCCATATCCCTTGCCGCGCTGGGCGGGGTCGACGAACAGATCTTCGAGATAGATTCCGGGCCTGGCGATAAAAGTTGAGAAATTATGGAAGAAAAGTGCGAAGCCATGAGGGCCATTTCGGTCCTCGATCAGCAACACTTCGGCATAGGATCGTGCGCCAAACAGGTTGGCGCGCAATGTGGCTTCATCCGCGACACAGGCATCCGTCAGTTTTTCATACTCGGCGAGCGCGCGGATGAAGCGGAGGATTGCCGGCGTATCTGCCGCTTCCGCAAACCGGATACTGGCCATTGGCGCGCCTATCCCTTGAGTTCATCCTGAACGATACGGGGCCGCTTCTCGATGAGGGCGAGCAGGACGCGGGCAGGGCCTTCAGGGCGACGCCGCCCCTGTTCCCATCCGCGAAGTGTGCCCACCGCGACGCCGATGCTGCGCGCAAACTCGGCCTGCGAGAGGCCCGATTTTGCGCGGATCGTGGCTACATCCGGTTCTGGAACCTGAAGGCGGTGAACGCGTGCGGCCGTCTTCTTGCCTTCGGCATGAGCGAGCGCCTGTTCGAGTCCCTTCCGGATGCTTTTGTAGGCGGCAGACATTTCACTTCCCATAGGTTTTCGCGATCAGATCGCAGAGTTCAATCAGGTTGGCCTTTTCCGGCCGGGAAATGTTCGCCTTCTCATTCTTGGCAAACACCGTCAGCAAAAACAGCGGCAAATCGGTTGTGCGAAAGAAGTAGAGAACGCGGTACCCTCCACTCTTGCCGCCGCCTTGCCGGGCAATTCGAACTTTCCGCAAACCTCCGCCAATCGACACACCCGAATCCGGATAGGCTGCGAGTTCGCTTATCAGGTCCTCGCGATCCCGTTTTGTCATGCCAACCGTATCGGCCCGCTGGATGAACTCGGGGGTTTCGACAACGGTCAGATGCGCCATTCATCAAGCCCAAAGATATACGTCAATGACGCATAAGTCAATGACGCATGCGTGCAGCGTCACCCAGTCCTATTCCTCGAAGTCTTCGTCTTCCTCGACCACATCGGCCTCGGCGCCGTCTTCGGCTTCGAGGCGCAGCTGGTTCTCGGCCTCGTCGAGGCGGCGCAGGAGGTATTCCTCGCAGACGCCGAGCAGTTCTTCGCGTTTGTCGACGTAGAAATGGTTCGCGCCCTTGATCTTGGCGCGCTCGACCTTGTGGCCCTTCTGGACACGCACTTTCGACAGCGCCCGCTCGACATCTTCCGGCGAGGCGATGGAATCGGCATCGCCCGCGACGATCAGGCCCGAAGCGGGGCAGGGCGCCAGGAAGGAGAGGTCATAGTGGTTGGCCGGCGGCGAGATCGCGAGGAAGCCGTCGATCTCAGGTCGGCGCATCAGCAGCTGCAACGTGATCCAGGCGCCAAAGGAATAGCCGGCGCACCAGACGAGGCGCGGGCTTTCCGAGAGGTTTTCGACGTAATCGAGCACATAGGCGGCGTCTTCCAGCTCGCCGATGCCCTGATCATAGACACCCTGCGAGCGGCCGACGCCGCGAGAATTGTAGCGCAGAACGCCGAAACCGTGCCGTTCGAACAACTGGTAAAGCATGATCGTGACCGGATCCTGCATGGTTCCGCCCGCTTTCGGGTGCGGATGGAGGATCAGCGCGATCGGCGCGCCCGGATATGGGGGCTCAGTGTAACGCGCTTCGATCCGCCCTTGCGGGCCCGGAATGATGATTTCTGCCATCTGATCCTCGGCTGTTTTCAAGTGAAGCGGGCGAGATAGGCCAAATCGTCCGCAAAATGCAAATTTTTCTGCAGGCGCTGCTCTTGTGCTAGAATCGAGGCTACGAGTCCTTTCAGGCAGTCAGGGGGAGATCAGCCATGCCTTATAGAATTCTTGTAGCTGCAGGGATGCTTTTGGCCGCCTGTGCCAGCACGCCTGAAGCGTCGCCTGCCGGCGCAGCAGCGGCTGAGTCCATTCCGGCGGTGGAGAGTCCCCTTTCCTTCCTTTTCGGCGAATGGGTCGGCACGGCCAAGGGTATCGGCCCCGACCGGCAACCCTATGAAGTCGTCCAGACCGAACGTATCGGCCCAATGCTGGATGGTCATGTGACAGTGATCGAAGGACGCGGATATGACGCATCGGGCGTGGCCCGGTTTCACGCGTTTGCGGTCGTCTCCCTCAACACCCATACGAATGCCTGGGAGATGCGCAGCTACACCGGCGAGAATTCGGGCACGTTTCCGTTTGAAATCACGGAGAACGGTTTTGTCTGGAGCACGCCTGCCGGTCCTGCTGCGCGGATGGTTTATACGGCGACCGTGGAAGACGGTGTCTGGTCGCAAATCGGGCAATATGTGCCTGAAGGCGGGGATCCGGTGCAGATGTTCGAGATGAATCTTACCCGGACTGGCCCCACCGGCTGGCCCGCTGCCGGGTATGTCGTCCCGCCGGCCGGGTAAGCGTCAAACGGAAGGATCGGCGTGCAATCAGGGCTGTGCCAGACTATATCTGGGTCATGATCTACGCCGATTACAACGCCACAGCCCCGATCCGGCCGGAAGCCCGGGATGCCCTGCTGGCCGCGATGGACCTTGGGTCCACGAATCCGTCGTCGGTGCATCAGGCCGGACGGGCGGCGCGGGCGGTCGTCGAGAAGGCCCGGGGGCAAGTGGGCGGCGCTATCGGGTCGCGCGCTGCGGACATCCTGTTTACCAGCGGCGGCACGGAATCGCTTACGCTGGCGATCCAGGGCGCTGTGCTGGCGCTGGACGGCAAGGCGACGCTGATCGTCTCCGCAATCGAGCATGAGGCCGCCAGCAAGGCGGCCGCCCATGCCGGCGTGCCGGTCGAGACCGCCTATGTGGGCGCCGATGGGCGGGTGGATCTCGAAGACTTGAACACGCGTCTCGCCCGCTGGGACAAGGCCCTGAAGGGCACCCCAATCCTCGTGCTGATGCTCGCCAATAACGAGACAGGGATCCTGCAGCCGGTCGCCGAGGCCGCTGCGCTGGTGCGTGGGGCAGGCGGGCTGACGGTGTGTGACGCCGTGCAGGGGCTTGGCAAGGTTCAGGTGAACGCAGCGCTGCTGGGCGCCGACTATATAGCGTTGTCGGCGCACAAGATCGGTGGGCCGCAGGGTGTTGGCGCGCTCTGGCGGCTCGGGCGCTTCACCGACGCCCACCT